>CALKXO010000267.1 GCA_938003615.1 uncultured Pirellulaceae bacterium
TTTGCCGCAAATCTTTTTCCGGCGACGAATACTTTTTTCAGGGTCACTATCCGGATCAACCTATCGTGCCAGGAGTGATCTTATGTGAGAGTACCGTTCAAGCAGGAGCCGTGCTCCTATCCAAGCTTACCGCCGGCACAGACGGGGTTCCCGTGTTGACGCGCATGAGCGATGTGAAGTTTAAAAAGATCGTCAAACCGGGTGACACAATCGAGATGACGGTGAACCTAGACGAAGTCGTTTCCAATGCCTACTATCTGACGGGAATTGCCAGATGCGATGGCAAAGTCGCCGCTCGGCTCGGTTTTACTTGCAGCATCGCCAACCCCGAAAATTAACGCCAACTCATACGAAAAAATCGAGTCATGTATTGGGCTCACGCCGAGGTATCAAAACGCATAATTTCAAGCATGAATTCTTTGCGACTTCGGGGCTTTGCCTGAGAATTTCGGAATGACCGAAGCGTTGCTCGCACACCACTAAAACCACAAAAATTACTGTCTCATGGATTTCCTGAAACTCAACGGCAAAACAATTGTCGTTTTCGGCGTTGCGAACAAAAAAAGCGTAGCGTGGCACATTGGCAAAACGCTCGAAGAGGCCGGTGCGCATGTCGTTTACGTTGTCCGATCTCACCAGCGCTTGGAAACCGTTAAGAAACTGATGGGCGAGCGTGAAGTGCATGTCTGCGATGTTGAATTCGAAGACCAGATCGAAACCGTTGTCGCCGCTATATCCGCGAAACATCCCATCATCGATGGCCTCGTTCACTCGATCGCTTTTGCGGCCTACGACGAAAGTGGCATCAAGCCCTTCCATGAGACAGGTAAACAACAATTGCTCCGTACATTTGATATTTCCTGTTATTCATTAATCGCTATCTGCAACGCCTTCAAGGAAACTCTAGCCAACGACGCTTCGGTGATTACGATTTCGATTTCCACCACCACCATGGCAAGTGAAAATTACGGATTCATGGCTCCGGTGAAGGCAGCGTTGGACAGCTCACTTGCTTTCCTCGCCAAAAGTTTCAGCAAGTTTTCCAATGTACGTTTTAATGCGGTCGCACCTGGATTGCTCAAGACGTCGGCGTCCGCCGGGATCCCAGGCTACGTCGACGCGTTCTTATATGCCGAACAAGTTATTCCGCGCGGCAAAGCAGTCCAGACACAAGAAGTCGCTGACGCTGCTTGCTTTCTTCTAAGTCCTCGTTCGTCGGGGATTAACGCACAAAACCTTGTGATTGATGCAGGGATGGCGATCAACTACTTCGACAACGAAGTCGTCAGCAAGGTGATGCAGGCCGATTGATTGGCAAGTATTGCCTTCGTTGCGTACAATCTAAGTTATAGACTCAACGTAGAAATTTAAGGAACTTAATGATGACCGTTTTCAAATCGACTTTTTTCAAATCACTCGCCATCGTGTCTTTGGGATTTTTGTGTTCTCAATCCTGTATGGGGCAGGCGGCAGTAGCAACCGATGCACCTGCCGCTCAAGAGGCAAAACCGGCAACCCCGGACGCTGCGACCGACGCGAAGGCACCTGCTCCGTTAAAGTTTTCGGTTGCGGACGGAAATTTGAATTTCACGGCAACTGGAAATTGGAAAAGTGTTAAGCCGAAGAGCCGCATGCTGGAGTACGAGATCAAAGTACCGCGTAAGGAAACGGACAAGCGCGACGGCCGATTGACGATCATGGGTGCTGGCGGTTCGATCGAAGCCAATATTGCTCGTTGGGAGGGGCAGTTTTCTCAAAACGATGGCACGGCAACCAAGGCGAAGGTTACCGAAGAGACCGTTGAGGATATGAAAGTGACGATGGTCGACATCTCGGGTGTCTATGTTGAAACAATGGGCGGTCCATTTTCAGGCGGGAAAAAAGTTGAAAATCCAAATTTCCGGGTCTTGGCCGCCATCATCGAGACACCCGAATCAGGCAACTACTTTGTCAAGCTAATCGGTCCCAAGAACACCATCAGCGCCAATGAAAAAGCCTTCGCTGAAGCCATTAAGGGCATCAAGCTGAAAGAGTAGGCTCTCCAAACGGCCAGTAGCTAATCACTCGCGCGACGAGAAAGCTGTACAAGACCACGCAATTGATTTCTTACGCAACTCGAACTCGATCTCGATCCAATATGGCCAATGGGAATTGGCCGACCTCGGGATTCACAAGGACAAACTATTCGCCGATGGGAAACAGTTAATCGAAGCGGGTTCCAAAGACCCGCTGATCCTTTGCTATTTCGGGGACGAATTGCTTCGTCGGAGACGAATTGCTTTGTCGGGGACGAGGAACCGAAGCGCGAAAAATCGCCAAACGCGCAGTGGCGGCCTTAGAAGATTCAGCATACCCGCCGGGTATTCGAACGCTCGCATTGGCTCGATTTTTTCGCGCATCACGCGTTGTCGTTGGCGGAAGAACAATAGACAAAGTGCGCGAACAGTTCATCCTATCTGGTGCCGCTTGGTTCAAGTGGGCATGTGAGTCGCCCGAATGCCAGCGCCCGGCGTGGAAGTAGTTCGATAGCTTGATTGACTTGAAGCCAATCTGCAATTCGAGCAATTCGAGCAAATCGGTAGAACGAGCTAGGATCGACGATCTGGATCAGACGGCCCAAGCCTACTAAGAGACCGAGTCCCTGACCCATGGATCGTTCAAATGTTGATGGGATCATTCCAAAATGATCTAGGGTGGTACTTTCGCGGCAGCGGTTTTGCGGACACCGTTAGTAAAAAAATTGGAGACTGTTTGAGCAACGCCAGACTTTGGCTGGTGAGCATTTCACGAAGGCGTATAAACTAGCGCCCAATCGCCCAGAATCAAGCTATGAAATGATTGCTGTTTGTCGAAGCAGCGACCAATGGCGTAGTGAAGTCGATTGGCGTGGGTCTGGCCATCGGTCCAATGAACGCAGTAGAGGGCCGGCGTCTGTTCTATATCGACCCCATCAAAAACAAGCGCGGCGTGACCAGTAATTGCGAACGCAGCGATGGAGCGGCTCCAAAGTTTGCAAGGACAACAAAGCACATTACCGATCTGCAGCGACTTCTATCATGGCAATGATCTATGCATCTGCGCCCGACGGCAGCCTCCTAGACACCGAAAGAGCAATAAGACTGGCTGAAGATGCGATGAAGTTGGCGGGGACAACACTTCATCGATAAGCCTCCTAGGATTGGGTTTAACGCAGGGTGCAAACGGGGATTTCGACTCTGCGATCAAGTCGCTTAACGAATCAAAGGAGATAGCAGTTGAAAAGTATCATGTTCGACTAATCGAGTCAGCGAGCTCGGCATTTAAGAAGGGCAAACCGTTTAAGTTGACCGTGCCAGAATAGCATTGCCATCAACGACCGGCCGGCCTCAATGCAGAGGTCTCGATGCAGTGATACGAGGGGGCTGCAGTCCGATCAACCCATCCACACACATTGCCTATTTTAGCGGACGTTGCTGACGCAACACTTCCAGCATGCCTTCGATGTCCTTTGCCAGCGGAGCCGTCTGCTTCATTACTTCTCCGCTGATGGGATGAGTGAACTCGATGCGATGAGCGTGCAATGCTTGACGGTCGAGGATGACTCGATCGTTCTCGGGGTCTGTTCGCCGATCAAACTGTTTCAGGCTCAACGCTGCCCGACCGCTGTACAGGCGATCACAAATTATGGGACAGCCAACATACGCCATGTGAACGCGAATCTGATGGGTGCGGCCGGTTCTCGGCTTAACCTTGACACTGGCGAAACCTTCGAATCGCTCCACGACTTCGTAGTAACTCCACGCGCTCTTGCTGGTCGAGTGATTCGCGCGGATGGCCTTCTTTTCGCGCTGATAAGGATGAGCACCGATCGGTTTATCGATCACGTCGCGGTCTCGATCGGGCGCCGGAGTCACAATCGCAAAATACTCTTTCAACACGGCTCGCAATTCGAACTGCTTCGACAACTTTTGGTGAGCCTCATCGGTTTTTGCAACCAAAATCACGCCGCTGGTGTCGCGGTCAAGCCGATGGACGATACCGGGACGCGTCGGGCCGCCAACGCTGCTCAGATTTTGAAAATGAAACGCAAGCGCCGAGGTCAATGTTCCCTGCCAGTTTCCTTTGGCGGGATGCACGACCATCGCAGGTGGTTTGTTGATCGCCACCATGACATCGTCTTCAAACAAAATATCCAGCGGAATGTCTTCGGGAACCGGCCCTTCCTGCTCAACTTCCGGGGGAACGAAGATGACCTCTTGACTCGTTCTAAGCTTCGTCGAAGATTTTGCTGGACCTCCATCCAACTTCACGCCTCCCGCCGCAATAGCGCGTTGTAGTTTGACGCGACTGTGCTTCGAGAAATGGTTGACCAGATAACTGTCCAGTCTCATGCCACTTTCTTCTTGGGCAACGATCAGTTTTACAGGCTGAGTCATGAAAGGATAGATTCTGTTCGGAACGTAACGTTGGATGCAAAAGTATAATCGCTTGCGGTACCATTGGTCAGGTACCACGCACGTTACAGATTGAAACTACTCGCAAAACTCGTACCGGACGCAATCGCAACACCACACTTGCCCACTACGCCCCGGTTTTGAACACCGCAACCGTGGCGTTGGCCAAAACGGCAACCCCCCAAAACAAGCGCTGCCAAAACAAGCGCTGACAAACCACTACAACGAGATTTACCTCCTCTGCTTACGGCGTTGCAGTCAATCGTTGCTAAGGAAAACCCTTACGCCGCGCGACAGCGCAGCGAATCGAGCGGGCTGACTAC
>CALKXO010000268.1 GCA_938003615.1 uncultured Pirellulaceae bacterium
TCTTCGATCTTTTCTGGCATGTTGATGGGCGCTGGGTACGAATTAAGTGATCTAAAACCAGCCTTCAATTCTCTCTAAAAACGACCGGCAGCGCAAGCCGACCCAGACAGCCCATGCTTCGCAGAGTGCGCGACAGCCGTGGTTCAACATGAGTGTTCATGCCGCTGAGCGTGGACTCCTCGAGCGTATTGTCGGGAAGCGATTCCTTAAAAACAGTCCAGGCTTGAAGAATCGTGACGCTGCTACCGTAGGTCTTTTTGGTGGGCTTAGCTTTCTGCTTATTCTTACCGGAAAGGAGAAACTCAACCGGGTCGCAATCGGGTGGGATTACTAGACCTCCGATTTCGTACTGGCCAAGCCGGTGTTCAAGCTGCGCCAACGTCACGTTGGCGGCTTTGGGATTTTGCGATTCGAGAGTTTTCGAAAAGTTTTGTCCTTGCAAGCGGAAGACAATTCGAAAGCGACCGTTGCGTGATTCGAGTGAAGCCATGTGTCTGATTCTTTTCTTTTGGTTCTTCCGGGAATTTGGTGGCAGAGGTGAAAAATCCCGAGTATTTGTTAATCTGTTGAGATGACAAATCTCAACGAACATTACAGTGCCTTACTTGGGTTGGATTCATCTTGGCGCGTGGACGAAGTTGTCCTGGAATTGGATAAAACCCAAGTGTTAATTCGCTTGTCTCACCGTGGTGGAGAGTTGGCCTGCAGCTGCTGTGACAAGGGATGCTCTCAGGCGGATGTTGCTCCAGAGCGAACTTGGCGACACTTGGACACGATGCAGTTCAAGACTGAGATCAAGGCAGCCATTCCTCGGAGTCGTTGCTCTGAATGCGGTGTGAAAACAATTTCAGTTCCTTGGCCTGGTAAGCATTCTCGATTTCCCCTGATGTTCGAAGCCTTCACGATTAGTGTTTTGCAATCTTGCGCTAACGTGAGCCGGGCCGCGACATTGCTTGGCCTTGGCTGGGATGCGGTTCACTCGATCATCGAACGTGCGGTCGCTCGCGGGTTAGACCGTAGCAGTTTGGACAGCATTAAGCACGTCGGGATGGACGAAAAGAGCTTCGGGAAAGGTCATGATTACGTCTCGGTATTGACCGACATTGACCATCGCCGAGTCCTTGAAGTGACTCCTGAACGAACAATTGCGGCGGCGGATAAACTGTGGGAAACACTGAGTGAAACGCAACTTTCTGAGATTGAGTCGGTGTCAATGGATATGTGGCAGGCCTTCATGACCAGTGCGTCCAACCAAGTTCCCGAGGCAGAGATTGTGCATGACAAGTTTCACATTGCGAAGTACTTGGGCGAAGCGGTCGACAAGGTTCGCCGTAGCGAAAACAAAGCCCTCAACTCGCAGGGGGATGAGACGCTCAAGGGGAGCCGTCTGCTGTGGCTTTACAATATCGAGAACCTCTCTGACGAGCGTTACGACGAGCTCATGGAAATACAGCAGGCAGACCTGAAAACCGGTCGAGCTTGGGCAATCAAAGAGAACTTTCGTTACTTCTGGGACTACGTGTACGCAGGCAATGCCGAAAAGTTTTTCAAACGTTGGTACGGCTGGGCAATTCGTAGCCGTTTAGCGCCCATCAAGAAAGTTGCCGTGATGCTGAAGAATCATTTGGACGGACTGCTGAGCTATTTTCGCCACCGCGTAACCAACGCAACTGCCGAGGGATTCAACAGCAGAATTCAAACGATCAAATCTGCTGCAAGAGGATTCAGAAGCTTCAAAAACTACAGGCTGCGAATTCTCTTTTACTGCGGGAAGCTTGATCTCATGCCAAAAACGACCCACTAAATTCCCGGAAGAACCTTTCTTTTAAGATGAAAAGAACCAGCGATTCAAAAGCAACGCAAAGCCGATGTTGTCCCCAAATTTGTCCCCAAGCTAAATTTTGAGGTTTGAGAAAGCCAATCGTGAAGGCGTTGTTTTGATAAAAAACGTCGGTAAAAACCGTCGTACCCGAGGCGGTACTTGAACCCGCACGACCTTGCGGTCACAGGATTTTAAATCCAGTGGCCAATATGAATCGGATCTACCCGAACACGCTTTCGATTGCCTCCTTTTCAAGGTGCGGAAAGAGGTGGCGATATCGGCTGACCATTTCCTCCGTTTGGTGTCCAACCCAACTATTAATAATTCGTTGTTCAACACCAGCTGCCGCGCAGTTACTGCAAAATGAATGGCGGAGACAATGCCAACCGCGAATGTCGGACCACTCAGAATGCCTCAGTGTTGACTTAAATTTCTTATGAGCTGCGTCAACATCAACCTTCTGACCATCGAAATACACTTTCCTCCCAAAATCAACATGCTCGAAGCAGAATACGTATTGCCCACCAGGATGGTGGTTTAACCAGCATCGTAGAATGTCAAAGAGCTTGTCCGAAATTGGTACCCTGCGCGTAGACGTTTTTCCGCGGACGCGTTTTTTCTCTCGAATAGTAGCTCGCCTAGCGACCATATCGATGTCGTCAAGCTGTGCTCGTAGCATCTCGCTTCTGCGGGCACCGGTGTAGGCTGCAAATGCAAACATCGGGTATAGGAATGAGTAATGGGCATTTTTCTTGACGTGAGCAAGCAAGCGGTCGATTTCTTGTACGTTTAAGAAAAGACAATCCCAAAGCTCGTCTCGTTCGGGACCAGTCAGGCCGTGCTGAGCTATCTTTTGTTTGATCTCTTGCAGCGTTTGAAACGGTGGCTTTTCCTTTGATTTAGGATATCTGAGACTACTGAAGTCAATTGCGGCATCGGAGAATCCTTCTCCTTTCGCCCATTTTAGAATTGACTTGAGTGTCGTTATCTCTTTTCGAATCGTTACCGCCGCAACGCTGTTGCCGCGAATGCCAGATTCTTCAGATCGTTTGTTGATGAAAGTCTGTGCAGTGCTGCGACCAACTTTTCGAATAGGTTTTGAACCAATGTGGCGTATAAGGTTGCGTTTGTGGGTTTGGAGCATTTTGAAACTCTCTTCCTCGATCGAGGATCTCAAAAAACTACCGAAGTAGATTTCACATGCCTCAGAAAAGGTTGGAGACTTGGAGATGCTAGGGGATTGTGACTCAAGCTGTACCGTGGTTCCGTGAATCAGGTAGTCTTCAATACTACATTCGGTCGGCGGTGGTGGCAGGACATTGGTCTTTACGAGCTTGATGCGTTGTTCGAGGGCTGCCTTTAGGCCAGCTGCAACCGATATATCATTCGTTGCTAGTGACTGGCTGAATTTACGACCCGCGTATCTAAAGACGATCCGATAGTTTCCGTTTCGTTGTTCAAGTGAAGCCATGATTGATTTTTCCAATTGGTGAAGGAAAAACCAGCGATTCAAAAGCAACGTAAATACAACTTTGTCCCCAAAACGTCCCCACGGCACATTGCACGAAAAAAGGGACTTGTGACAGATCAGTCACAAGTCCCTAGTTTTAGTGAGTGGGGGTGACAGGAATTGAACCTGCACGCCCAAAGGGCACTAGATCCTAAATCT
>CALKXO010000269.1 GCA_938003615.1 uncultured Pirellulaceae bacterium
TGCTTGCTCAGCCCTTTCTCCGGTCTCATCTTCGACCGCAACCACAACATCAAAGCTACCGGCTTGCGCGGCGACGGGCAAAGTCAGCTGTCCAGTTTCAGAGACCGATAGCTGCTCCGCGAGCGCTCCGGCATCGACAATTTCGAAATCCAACGCATCTTCGTTTCCAGCGAAGCCTGTCGCAGCGAGAGTCAGGTCCAAAGAATCGCCAAAGCTGAGCGACTGGTCCCTGATCGCTGCAAAGGTTAGCGCTTCGACGGCCGCGACATTGATCAACGCCCGAGGACTGAAATTGGTGTCGTCAACAATCTCGGAATTGGTGACTGAGATTCCTACGAGCCTATCTTCGAGAGTGTCAGCGGTATTGTCGTAGACCAGTGTCCGAATGACCTCTTGATAGTCGGCAACGGTGGCGCGGCCTTCGAGTTCCAGCACGCCCGTTTGAGAATCATATTGAGCAACAATACCGGTCGATCCAACATCGACGGCCAATGATTCGGTCGGCAAAATCGAGTCACTGATCAACGCGATTGCAGCAAAATTAAGCGTTTCCCCCGAATCATGGCTGATCACCACCTCCGATGCGATACTTTGTGGTCCAGCATTATCCTCAAACACGACAGCCGTGTTCAAACCTTCGGAATCACCATTGGCATCGACGACAAGATCATTGACCGGGAAGTCGTTGGAGTTAACTTGGAAAAATTGCACATTGTCAATTTGCGGACTTGCGCCGTCATCGGCCAACCCACCGGGTTCACGAAACGTTAAGCGGCTAGTGTCCGAAGTCGCCTCCACCACAATGCCGTAGCTCTGAAATTGATCGGTGCCCACAAAGACCCCTGCAAATTCGTTATCAAACCGCACGCGCAGTTCGTCGGCCTGGTCAGTACTTGTCGGATCAACACGAAGATCAAATGTTACCACATAGGTCTGGCCAGCCTCAGTCGCTAAATCTTGAAAGACTTGATCAACTAAATCGGTTGACGAATTGAGATTGAGAAAACTACTGTCGTCATCACCGTCATCAGATAGAAGTTGAATCACGCGGTCTCCGGTATCATCGGCAAATGTGAATAGCGAGAAACCATCCACATCCTCTGGCGCGAAATTAGGCCCGCCAGCAGAATCACTACTCTCGAAGTCGCCATTGACGACGGTCTGATCAGTAACGGCCACCAAACTGACCGCATCAACCAACGCCCCGCGCCCGTCGCCTCCACGATCACCAGAACTACCGTTGCGGAACTCAAAACGTGCGGAGACTGTATCACCCGCCGCGGTCGAACCGTCGTCAGCATTAGCCGCCCCGTTAACGAGAAATGATGCTTGTTGATATCGGTTGGTTGCATCTATAGCGCCCAGCAGTTCTCCGTTGTAGAACACCTCAAAATCGTTGGAGGGCTCAGATCCTCCATCGAGCTCCACTGGACCAAAGTAATCAAACGAGAACAAATATGGTTGACCGACGGTGACTTCAACGTCCTGAAACAAACGGTCGTCCTGTCCCGGAGTCGAATCAACATCCAAGACGGTCCCTCTGTCGTTGTCGAATGTCAACAGATTGATGCGTTGCGATCCGTCCCCATCTCCATCAGCAACGGTCCAACCCGGCACTAAATCACTTCCATAAAAGCGCGTGGTTGCAAATGAGTTAACAACGTTGGCTGTTTCATCATTGGTGAAAGTTTCAAAGTCACCATTGACGATCAGGTTCACCCCAGCCGACAAATCACCAGCGAGCATTTTTCGCGGCTCGAGTTGACGAAAGTTGAGAGCTTCTTGAAGATTCCGGCCACGTGATCTTCGATTTTTTGGACGAGACATGATGGATACCAACAGTCAGGAATGCAAAGGGAAAAAGGAGCGCGAACGAATACAGTTGCTCCCAGAGTTCTATTGTTTTCAAGTCTAGTTTCAAAATCGAGTGTTTTTCGCCAGAGAACCGCCATGTAGTGCAATTAATTTTCATCTAGTGTTTGCAAGCCCACCAAACAGGTTCCGACTGTAACGGCCATAGCGCAACTAATGGTCATGCAACCACAACCGCCTAAGTTTGGGACAAGCATTAACTACCCGTCAATTCGCCGCTGAATGATGTCGCGCAATTCGTCGATCTTCACGCGCTGTTGTTCCAACGTATCGCGGTCTCGGATGGTGACCGTTTGGTCTTCGAGCGTCTGACCATCGACGGTAATGCAGTACGGGGTACCCGCTTCGTCTTGACGGCGGTAGCGCCGTCCGATGGCGCCTTTTTCATCGTAGAAGACCTTGAACTGTTTCTTCAGATCCAAATAAACCTTCTTCGCAACCTCAGGCATGCCGTCCTTCTTCACTAGCGGGAACACGGCAGCTTTGATTGGAGCCAAACGAGGATGAAATTT
This sequence comes from uncultured Pirellulaceae bacterium, assembly GCA_938003615.1. GTDB lineage: Bacteria > Planctomycetota > Planctomycetia > Pirellulales > Pirellulaceae > Mariniblastus. The sequence goes on from CALKXO010000269.1 coordinate 2,385, forward strand.
CATCACGACGCGCTTCTGCATCTTGCCGTTTTCATCAGGTTGTTCGTCTTCGGTGTAGGCTTCGCAGAGAAACGCCAGCGTCGCACGGTCCGCTCCCGCCGATGGCTCGATCACGTGAGGAATGTACTTCTCACCGGTAAGCTCATCGCGGTAGCCAAGATTCTTGCCGCTACCTTTCCATTTGGGTTTCCCATTTTCATCCAACTGCAACTCCAGCGGATTAGATTTTTCGTCAAGCTTCCCTTCGATGTGGCTGCGCAGATCGAAGTCACCACGATGCGAGATCCCTTCCAACTCGCCAAATTCACCCTCGGCCATGAACGGGAAAGCGTACTCTAAATCCGCAGTTCCAATCGAATAGTGAGCTAATTCGTCAGGCGTGTGTTCACGCAGAATCAATCGATCCTCTGGGATGCCCATTTCGTGATACCAAGCCATCCGGCGATCGCGCCAGAACTGGTACCACTTTTGCGATTCGTCAGGATGACAAAAGAACTCAATTTCCATTTGTTCAAATTCGCGCGAACGGAACGTGAAGTTACGTGGCGTAATTTCGTTGCGAAAACTTTTTCCGATTTGGGCAATTCCCAACGGGAGCTTTTGACGTGTGCTGTCGAGTACGTTTTTGAAGTTCACGAAAATCCCCTGCGCCGTTTCCGGACGCAAGAACGCTGTCCCCTCTTCGCCCGAAAGTGCTCCGACGTAAGTCTTAAACATCAGGTTGAATTCACGGGGCTCCGTCAGCGTGCCGACGGCTTTCGCGTCCGGACCAAGGACTTCAGCCAAATTTTCAATTTCCGTCAAACAAATCGGATCGCCATCGTATTTGATGTCTTCGATGTTCTTGGCGCGAATCTTGAAGAACTTCATCGCCCGTTTCTCGATCAATTCGACTTCGTCGTCGCCAGCGGCAGCTGTGATGAACACGCGCTGGTTTTTTGCTTCGACCCAACGCCCATTCAATTGGTCGTGGCGATAGCGCTTTTTTGTTTCCTTACAATCCACCATGTAATCGTGAAACAAGTCGTAGTGCCCCGAGCACTTCCAAACTTGCGGGTGCATAATGATCGTGCAATCCAGACCTTCCATCGCGTAGGGGGAAGGGGCCCCATCGAGCGTACTCATGTCGTCGTGGCAGACGACCATGTCCTTCCACCACGATTCCTTGACGTTGCGCTTGAGTTCAACACCTAGTGGACCGTAATCCCAGAATCCCTGTAGCCCGCCGTAAATCTCGCTGGACTGAAATAGGAAACCGCATTGTTTGCAGAGAGAAACGATCTTTTCCATGCTCATGGGATGGCCTGGTAACTTTCGCGTTGTGTGGGTAAAGGTCAGAAAGCTTGAGATTTTAGTCGCCGCTAGGGCCTACCGATAGATGAGTTTCGACTAGGAAAGGAAAGCCTCGCACTTCAAATCTCCACCTGTTTTCACAGTAACTTTCGAAAATAATGCTCACCGGATCAACGTTTTTCGATTGCGATCAGTAACACTAGTGGCAACCGCTATCC
>CALKXO010000270.1 GCA_938003615.1 uncultured Pirellulaceae bacterium
TGACCCACTATCGGGTATTTGTAAAGTTTTTTGCCTGTAAACCTGTGCTGAGGTTTCCGTCTGAGATGAATCGTACAGTTCTTCAGACGAACATGGCTACTTCAAGGCTTCAATAAATAGACTCATGCGTTTCTCAAGCGCATCGACATTTTTGCCAAAATGTCGAATAAAAAACCCAACACGATCTATTTTCGTATGTTTTTGAAAGTCTCCGCGCCGCGCGTCCCTCTTCAGATAGTCTAAGTATTCAGCTTGGCGGTTTTCATTCAGATAAAAACTAATGGCCCAAGACACCGCGTATGCCACTTCAGGATCGGTCTCGAAAACCCGATCGCTCTGCAGCAACTCCAGCAGCTTGCCTTGTGTCTTTCCGGCGGCGCTGAGCTGTCGAAAAGATTTCAGCCTCAGCTTGTTGACCCGGTCTTTGATACGGGGAAACTTCTTGAAATCGTAAACGCCACGCGTCTCACACAGCATCGCCAGTCCTTCAGAAGTCCACTTTGGCACGGTGCTAAATCGATTGTGGACGCCACAGTTAAACGCGATTTGATGCGCGACTTCGTGAATGATCGTCGGCGATTTTTCAAGCCAGTTGTCCATTAATTTTGCGCCGGTCGGCGTCAGTCGCATCCCTGATGGAGCATACGTTGTGATACGGTTAGACTTCTTTGAATAGTAGCCAATGATGTTGCGATCAAACGAAGCCTCCTTGTCCAATCGCAACGCAAACTCCTTGCGACTACGCAGCACGATGGCGACCAAGGGAAATTTGGCCTCAGAAGTTTTAAATCCGTGCGTTTGAAAGTACTCGTTCAACTGCCGATAGTGTTGCTCAAAAGGCTCCGCCCAGAATTCAGTACCGCCTTTAGGATGGATCACCACGAAATGATCGGTCGTTGAAATGGTGTACCGGTTTCCAAAGTACTTTTTCAAGCGCTGTTTCAGTTCGCTGGTTGAGTACGGTTTGAATCCGTTGCTGTACTTCGTGACTTTGATCGACGGATCGTTAACTGAAAACGTCGTCAGCCGTCCGTCCCACCGGACAACGGCTAGCTGCTGACCATCGGTGGCTAATGGTTTTCCGTAAAACGTCTTACCATCTTTCCGCACCTTCACTGTTACCGATTTCGGTTCGGGATCCGAAGTCACGACCGTCGTAGGCACCGTTTGATCAACGATGATCGCAGGACTTTGGAGAGGCGGGCTAACAATCACGCCATCGACAGGTGCGGGACCGAGAATGGTGACTGGAGGAACCGTCTGCATTTGTACCGGCTGTGCCGAAAGCCCGTCGCAGAACGCGGCAACCATCAGCACACTGAAACAAAGAACCAAAGTCGATTTACGCCTCATTGATTCTCCCATCACTGGCCAGCCGTTTCAGACAGTGACATCTCCTCAAGCTGTAATCCGATTTCGGTGGCACGTTGGGCCGCTAATTCAATGGCAATCCCCGGCTTGACTCCCGGACGGTCGTGGCCCACGAAAGTTAACCAAGCTGGATGCATGATCGATTGCCTTTTGCGAATCAAAGCCAAGCGTTTCTCCACCAGTTCACTTTCTTTGGCGACGACTTGGCCAAGCCCAGCCTGAAAGGTCGCAAACCGTTCCTTTGAATATGGGTGATAGATGCCATCGTTGACCCCGTAGCAAACCACAACAACGTCGGGACCCGTTTTCTCCAGCACATCGTCGATGCGTGTCTGAACACTAGGACGCGGAAATGGATGGGCCGGTTCAGACAGCCCGCAGCATGTTTCGCTGGACAGGCCAAGGTTGATTAAGAGTTGACCGGGCTTCCACGATCGCATTTCGAGCAGTCGAGACTCCAAATCGACGATGTAGTGGCCCGCGTTTGTGATCGAATCGCCCAGAAACACGATGCGCTTCGCCGCGAGCAGTTTTTCCCGGACGCTTACCGGGGCAGCCTTTTCCCTATGCTCGACCTGACTCTCGGCCACCTGCGCGGAAACAGGAACGCCCAACCACCCCGAGAGGGTGAACAGGAAAATCAAAAGCCAAGTCTTTCGAAAGCCAGTCAAGCGCTCTCCCCATAGCCAGTTTCGATAAGAGATTAAAATTTACCCAAAATTCACCTAAAGCCTAGTGACATTGCTACGCCACCGATCACCCAAAGTCACGCAACCAGCACAACTTTTAGCTACTCTCTGAGTCGTCAACGACGCTATCGTTGGAGGCGGAGCCGTTTGACGCCGCCTTCTCACTGAACTTAACGATGCGCTTAGCGTTGCTTTCCTTACGCTGTTGATGCAGTGAAGGACCGATCAAGGCCGCGATCTCGTGGCGGTCAAGTTCTTCATCCTTCAACAAACTTTTGGTCAATATCTCAAGTTGCTCACGATATTCGATCATCAGCGCACTTGCATCATTTGAAGCTTTCTCAAGCACCTTATGCACTTCTTCGTCGATGACTTCCATCGTGTGTTCGCTGAACTGTCGGCTCTTGTGAATTTCCCGACCCAAGAACGGATCTTCGTCACTCATCTTGTAACTTACGGGGCCAAGCTTGTCGCTCATCCCCCAAACCGTCACCATCCGGCGGGCCATTGATGTAGCACGTTCGAGATCATTTTCAGCTCCGACGGTCAACTCTTTATAGATTAACCACTCCGCCGCTCGACCGGCCATCAACATCACTAGATGTTCGTTCAGCTCCTGACGAGACATGCTGACACGGTCCTCGTCGGGTACGATCTGAGTCACGCCCAACGCTCGACCACGCGGAATGATCGTGACCTTGTGAACCGGTGGCGACAACTCCTGATACCACGCCGCCAATGTGTGACCAACCTCATGATATGCGGTACGTTCTTTTTCCTCGATGGTCATCGCTTCTTCACGCGCCGCACCCATTAGCACTTTGTCGTGAGCGTAGTAGAAATCGCCCATCTCGACTTGTGTCTTATTGTGACGCCCGGCCCATAGTGCGGCCTCATTGACCAGATTTTGGATATCGGCGCCCGTCATTCCAGCAGTAGCTTGAGCCATCACCTCAAGATCGACATCCGGCCCTAGCGGAACATCGCGCACGTGGACCTTGAAGATTTCAAAACGTCCCTTTTTCGTTGGACGCGAAACAGTCACATGTCGATCAAATCGGCCCGGACGAAGCAAAGCCGGATCCAAAACATCAGGGCGGTTGGTTGCCGCGATCACGATCACAGAATCCGATTTGTCGAAACCATCCATCTCGCCGAGGATCTGGTTCAGCGTTTGCTCGCGCTCGTCGTGTCCTCCACCCAAACCAGCACCGCGCTGGCGACCGACAGCGTCAACTTCGTCGATGAAGATGATCGCCGGTGCTTGATTTTTGGCTGTCGCAAACAAATCGCGCACGCGACTGGCTCCAACACCAACAAACATCTGGATAAATTCACTTCCGTTAACACTGAAGAACGGAACGCCTGCCTCGCCCGCAACCGCGCGAGCCAACAATGTTTTACCAGTACCGGGAGGGCCGTTGAGCAAAACACCTTTGGGAACTCTCCCGCCCAGTCTCGCAAACTTTGAAGGATCGGAGAGGAATTCGACAATCTCCAACAAATCCGCTTTGACGTTCTCAAGGCCGGCAACGTCCTTGAACGTAATCGGATGCTCGTTCGCCTCATATTCTTTGGCCGGGCTTTTTGTAAAGCTCGAGAGGAATCCTCCACCGCCCATCATCGGGTTTTGTGACCGGCGAAGACTGAACAACATAAACAACAGGATGCCCAAAAACAGCATCGTAAATAATGCTGAATAGAGGCTCATCCAATCGCTGTTGGAGCTGGCCTTGGTATCGATTCCCTTTTCTTCTAATTTCGTCACCAGCTCGTTGATCGACTCGCTGCTGGGCATCAATTGAACGATAAATTCCCGTTCAAGTTTGGTCCCAGGCTTTTGCGGAATCAAATTGCCATTTTCATCTTTTCGCGGCTCGGCCTCTGGCGGCGTGATAAAGGTTCCTTTCGCCTTGTAGCCGTCCATGATCTCAACCGATCCGATGTTGGTTGAAATTGGATTTTTGTCAGCGTCAAAGATCTGCTTGCCATTGAAATCCTTCCCGTCGATCAAATTCTTGAAATACGAATACTTGATCTCCGACTGGGCTGGTGTGAACATCAGAAACACCAGCAAGCCAAAGAATAAGATCAGCAGCAGGGGCAGCCACGGATTCCAAGCTCGTTGAGGCCGTGGCTTCTTGTCAGGGCCGCTATCGAGGTTGGTTTTTTTGTCGTCCATTGATTTCCACTAAGTACGACCTATCCCATGATGACCTGTGAGGTCGTGTCGGACAAAAAAATCCAAGCTACGATTGGGCTTATGAGGTAGGTTCTAAATAATCTGTTGAGCCTCAGCAGGGTGTTATTCCAACTTGGCTCGGTAATTCGTTCGTCTTAAAGACACCCGCGATCGCCCATTGTAGACAACTTTGCCGGTTTTGATAATGTCGCCTAGATGGAGCCGATTATTCAACCAAACACGAGAAAATACCCCAACGTAAAGATCGCCGCGTCAACAATTAGGTGACTTATCCACGGATAGAGTAAATTTCCGGTGCGTTGGTAAAGCACCGCCCAAACGACGCCGCCGATGGCCACTCCCAGCGAAAACAGCCACGTCAATGGCGAATCCCAGCCGAAGAATGTCGCCAGCAAAATCACGTGATGAGCCATAAATCCAAGGCTAGACACGAGGATGGCAAGTTTATCAGACAGATATTCTCGCAGCCTTATAAACACAAACCACCGCCAGTAATACTCCTCCAAATAGCTGTGAACCAACGCGTAGAATACGCCCAACGCGGCAAATCGCAGCGGCGTATCAAGTTTCATGCCGGAGACTTTCTGGCGGACCGTTTCGAGAAACGATTCTTCAATCCAACCCGTTCGGCTAAGAAACCAATGGCCGGCAAACACACTGGCCGCAACAAACAGGCCAAACCAAACCGAAACCAACCAGCCCGCTCCCGGAATCCTCGACGTCGAATCGTCAGCCAGGATCGACAACTCCGGGTGCTGGCGGCCTGGGACAAGCGCCGGCAGAGTCCCGCGAAACCAGCACCAACTCCAGAACGCTGGGAACCCAAATTGAAAGAACTTTAAAACCGAATACGCCGCCTGTTGCGCTGACGCGGCCCAATTGGCCATCAAGACAAAATACACCCAAGTTAATACTACAGCGCAATTGAGTAATTGGCCTCCTGTTTTTG
>CALKXO010000271.1 GCA_938003615.1 uncultured Pirellulaceae bacterium
TTCCAAAATTAATTCAGACAAAACGCATGCTCGCTGAACTCGACGACACGATTAACTTCGAACAGTCCAAGCAACAGTTTGGTAAGCTGTTTGATGACCTGCTGAAGATGGGAAGAAAAACGCCAGACAGCGTTAGACTCAACATCATTGGGCAGGTGGTTAGTGGTTACGTTCAACTGAGAGAATATGACAAAGCGGTGGAGATGATCAGCCAATCCCTCCAGTCGTTCGATGACACGGAAGTAAAGAGGAAGCTGATTCAGAACGCCGGCTTCGTTTTTCTTGAGAACGCCGAAAACAATAGCGACCTCGACGATCGGGTTCAGTATGAACGCCGTCTTTCCTCGATCTGCGCCTGCCTCAATTCTACGATCCGGGAACGTCGTGCATATCAGATGTTGATCGGCATGATCCGACACAATCAAAATCAACCAGAGAAATTCGAGTGGCTACAAGATACATTACTGAACACCCCTAAGCTGGCCGTCAACCATCTTCTGATTGGTTGCCACTTGATCCATACAGGAGTCAAGGAAGCCGACGAAGATAAAGTGACGCGGGGAACCAGTCATTGGAAAATCGCCTACAGAATTGAACCTGCGGCCCAATTGATGCTCAGCAACATTCTTGAAATAGCAATTTCGTTGGAATCGTTGCGACCGGAAAACATCGAAGAGATGATCGCTCAAGCGATTGAAATATTCCCGGACCAAAGCCTTCTGCACCAGTCGTCTGGCCTTTTGGCAATCAGCAAAAACGATTTTGAGGGAGCAATCTCCAATCTTGAAACTGCCGTTGCAACAGACAAATTCCCCGTCATACCGCACTCACTTCTCGAGAAGTGCTTTGAAGCGATTGGAAATGCTGACAAGGCGCTTTACCACCGTAGTAGTGCGGAGGAATTGATAGCCAAACTAGCCCCGAACCAGAAAGAATTGGTTCAAAACCACATCAATTTCCTGATGGGAAACCGTACACGATAGGTTGCAAACGCTAATTGACCCTCGGATTCGGCGGCTCGACGTCTCGATCGTTAACAAAATTCTCGTTAACAAAATTCTGATCGAAGACGTGTTTAGCTGACTTCAGAACCTAGGAAGAATGAGTCAGTTCAACCATAATCAATCTGCAAAGCAGGCTCTTTGTAACGATTCGCTTATTCTCGATTGCGGTGAAGCCTGTTCCTGCCGAAGAATAGCCTGAACTAGCTGGGCTCGTTGGAGCACACGCTTCTATAACAACCAAACGATGGGACATTTTGTCTGATTTCCCCAGCTACTTTCTGCGGCCTACAATATTGCTATACGGCTCAATGCCGCAGTGATTCCATTCGAGGACTCTCCATTGCAACTTTCACGATTTCACCTTTTTCTGGCGCTTGCTGCGATCCTCGTACTTCGAGTTACCGTTGGTTATCACTTTTTCAAAGAGGGCACCAACAAACTGAAGTATGGCTTCGATGCGTCGGGGTTCTTGTCGTCCGCGAAGGGCCCTCTGGCCGATCAGTTTAAAACGATGGTCGACGATCACGACGGCAAAAAACGACTGGGCGTCACGATCGATCAGGACAGCTCTGGAATCGCATCGGTCAACCTCGACCCTGAACTCACGTTAGCACTTTGGAGAGACTTCCGTGACAAAGCTATTGGAGTCTATCGGTTTGGCGATCAGGACTTAGTCGAGCAACTACAAACACAACGAACTCAGATGGCAGAGCAGATCAAATCTGCACGTGCCGAAGGTGATGCCGAAAGAGCACGAGCGCTGGAGCAGGAGCGAAAACTGGCCGAGCAAAAAATCATTAAGATTCGTTCCCAACTACCGCGATCCGAAGAAATCTTGGCAGACGCAAGTGATGGGTTCAAACAGTTCTTGGCTCAAAACGAAGTAGAGATCGTGGCACACTACGGCACACAGTCCAGAGAACAAGGGTTTGATCGGGACGGAGCCAACAAGGCTGACGCGGCGTTGTATGTCGACTCTCTCCGCTACCAAGTAGACACCATCACCAGCGACCGCAAAAAGAAAAGCTACGGCTGGTACGCCAGGATTGAAAACATGTGGGATGCCTACGAAGGACAGATCAATTCGCTGGCCACTGAAGATCAAATCAAAAAAGCTGGATCTGCCGCGCCAGTTGCAGCCGCGCGTCAGTTCGACCAACCATGGAGTCCGTTGAAAATCATCAATCGCGTCATCCCTTGGTTTGACACCATCATTGGTGTGCTGTTGATCCTTGGCCTGTTTACTCGAGTTGCCTCAGGTGCGGCGGCGGCTTTCCTAGTGTCGGTTATCCTAACCCAACCGCCATGGATTCCTGGTACAGCACCAACCTATTTTTACGCAATAGAACTCGCGGCACTTTTGGTACTGTTCGCCACGTGTGCAGGAAGAATTGGCGGGCTGGATTTCTTTTTTGCAGCCTTTAAGAAAAAAAGCGACGAGTCTTCAGCCACCGTTAAGGCCGTGAGTCCTGCTTCCGCCTGACAACTTATTTCGAACCAACAAACCCGAGCCAACTTACGACAGCGATCGAATCACCGAAGGAAAACCTATGAACTCGCTTACACCAGAAGAAAAAGCAAACGGTTCCGAAAATTATTACTCGGCGATGACCGCGTATAACAAATCTTTCTCGCGTCGACAGTTCTTGGCAGGTGCGACCGCAGCGGGCGTGGCGGCCTCGGCGGGAGCTGGCGCGATGTATTTTGGTTACCAGAAACCAACGGAGCCCATTCGAGTTTGTGTAATTGGCACTGGAGACGAGGGCAACGTCCTGATGTCTGCGATCAATCCTGACTATGTGACCGTGACATCGATCTGCGACATCCGCCCTTCGAGTATCCATCGCGCGTTTCATGGCGACTGGTCTTCCCCCAATGCCAAAAAAGTCCGCCGCGGATTGATGGATGTCTACGGCTGGAAGACGGAGTCTGAGGCCTTGGAGAATGTCAAAATCTACCAAGACTGGCAAGAAGCTGTTCAGGACAAGAACATTGATGCGGTGATCATTGCCACGCCACTTTTTCTGCACGCTCCCATCGCCGTAGCCGCGATGCAAAATAAAAAACACGTGCTGTGCGAAAAACTGATGGCCCACAATGTGGCTCAGTGCAAGCTAATGACGCGTGTTGCTGCTGAAACCAATAGCTTTATGTCGATCGGGCATCAGCGCCACTATAGCGTGCTCTACGATAACGCCGTGAACTTGATTCGCTGGGGGCTGCTGGGTGAGCTTCATCACATCCGCGCCCAATGGCATCGCAACAACTTGCCTGGGAAGGACTCGTGGGCGATTCC
>CALKXO010000272.1 GCA_938003615.1 uncultured Pirellulaceae bacterium
TTGAGTTTTGAGTTGAATTGTTGTGTTAATACTTAATTCAACGCGCCAACCCAACGGTTGGTTCAAAACTTCAAGGAATTTTTTTGTTATTAGACTCGTTTTTTAAAACCTCAGACAGGTTTAACGACAGACACTAGCCTAAATCAACTGTCCGATGCCCAAGACAGCTACGTGAATCAACTGCCCAACTCACTCCAACCCAATCGCGTCCGACCAAGTGGCATTGAATTTGGAATCGTTGAAGCAACAAAGGATCGCGTGATCGTGCAGGGCGGCGTTCTTCTCGACGGCTATCGTGATTATGCGCAAGTCAAAGGACACCACGGCGTGTTAGCGTGGTATCCGCAAGCGATTCAAATGGTGGAGAATTTTTTGCTATACGGATCGTTTAAACCGGTTCAAACGGAGTCGGATCAAACGGAGCAGGACTTCACGGGACAGGATCCAACGGTTGCGAAATCATGAAGAGCGACTTCCCCCTCATTTGGTGGCTTAAGAAGGACTTCCGGCTAAGCGACAACCCGGCGTTGACGATGGCGCTTGCTACCCGGCAGAACGTGATCCCGATCTTCATCATTGAACCTTCAGCCGTTGCTCCCCAAACGGCTCCGGAAACTTCCGCGTTCCACGTTGCCGCTTGGTTGGAAGCCGCAAAAGACCTGCACAAGTGTCTTCAGCAATACGGCGGCGAGTTATGCATTCTGCACGGCGAAGTGGTCGAGCTGTTTGAGCAGATCAAACGACGCACTCATTTTGACACCGTCGTAAGTCATCGAGAAACTGGCACCGCACGCACATTCGAACGCGACATCGAATTTTCTAAATGGTGCGTTGCTAATTCGGTTCGTTGGCACCAGCCAGCACAGCAAGGCGTCTTCCGCGGTCGCCACGACCGAAACAAACGAGCTCAGCTGTGGAATGCGTGGATGTCGTCCGGTCCGCTGGTCACGCCGGCGGACAATCAATTAGACCGCTTGAAGGTTCCGGCATCTGTATGGGAACTCCAAGACGACGTCGCAAGCAAGCCGTTACTGTCGAATCTCGGAATGACGATGCCAGCAGACGCGCGACGCGCTCGCCAAGTCGTCAGCGCGACCGCGGCACAAGCGACGCTCAACGATTTTCTATTTCAGCGCGGCATCGCCTACAGCGGCGGCATCAGCTCGCCCAACAGCGCCTTTACCGCCGGTTCGCGTCTCTCAGTGCACCTTGCTTGGGGTACCATCAGTGGTCGTGAAGTCTACGCCGCGACCATGGAACGAATGCGGCAATTGAAAACTTCCGACGATCTCAACGCGCGTCGATGGCGCCGATCTCTGAGCAATTTCACGGCACGTTTGCACTGGCGAGATCATTTCACTCAGCGTCTGGAGACGGAACCTGCGATGGAGTTCCATGCACTAAACCGGGCCTATGACGATTTGCCGACCTCCGAGCGAACTGATGATTATTTGGCGGCTTGGTGTTCGGGACAAACGGGTTTTCCGTTGGTTGATGCCGTCATCCGCTGTGCTCAGGTGACCGGGTTTGCTAACTTTCGCATGCGGGCTTTGATCACTTCGGTAGCGACTCACGCACTTCGGCTTAAGTGGAGCGATGTGATGTGGCCAATGGCAAGGTGGTGGGCGGACTACGAACCCGGCATCCACATCGCGCAGATTCAAATGCAAGCTGGCGTCGTTGGCATCAATACTTTGCGCACGTACAACCCTGCCAAACAGATTGCGGACCAAGATCCTAACGCCAAATTTATCAAGCGTTGGCTTCCAGCGTTAGAACTATTTTCTGCTGAGGAAATCATCTCACATCAGGAATCACCTTTGCGTGGCGTTTGTGCCCCAATTGTGGATTGGAAATCAAGCACCAAGGCAATGCGAGCCGACTATTACGCCTTGCGCGGCCAGCCAACGACCAAGCGATTGGCATCTGCGGTTTTTATCAAACACGGAAGTCGAAAAAGCCCGACGACGCGGCGACCTAAAAAGGCAACCAAGAAGGTCGACCCGAATCAGATGAGGTTTGATTTTGGATAAATTTGATTTCGGGGTAAGCAACGCAGCAGTCACGAGACGACTTCGACCATGCAGACTCTCACCATCCAGTTTCGATGACATCAATGTTGCTTTTGGTCAGTCAATAGGTTGGCCCGCATGACTGCTGCAAGCGTTTCTTTCAATAGCGGCAACAGCAAGCCAATCGCAATCAGCAACAAAGCGCCCGACGTCATCGTCAAATCGAATCGAGCTCGACCTTCGACGGTCTGTAAAACGCTGAACCCAAGAAAGACTGCAATCGATCCACTTGTCCAGCCAATCACTGAGTAGCGACGATCGACGGCAATCTCCAGCTTGCTCATGATCCAACACAGTGCGGGCAAGAACTGGATCGCATGGATGGCAACGCCATGCGGAAACTTTAACACGCCGCGTTGGCCAATTAATTCGGGAGATTTCTGCAATGACAACTGCATCTGACCGTAAAAAAGAATCGCGAATCCAATCAAGCAAGAGACCGACAGAAACACCATTGCCGAGCGTGCCGCCAATTTGATGTCTTTGCTTCCACCCATTGCCCCGAAGCATCGCCAAGTCAACATGAAAATAAAGACAGCTGCCGCAGAGATCAGCCAAGTGATCGAGTGATCCACAAACGCGTT
>CALKXO010000273.1 GCA_938003615.1 uncultured Pirellulaceae bacterium
GGCGCGGGCCAAACTCGTTCCGCCATCGAACATCATCTTTCCTGATGGTGTTTCATAGGCTGTGATGCCAATTTTTGCCGTGCCGAATTGGCTCTTCTTTTCGTACAGTCGAATCTCAGGAAGCTCGACTGGCAATCCCGGAACCGTCAGGCCTGGTACTCCGACATAACTCTCGACGTTGTCAGTACCGACGCCACCGGAATACAATTCCACAGTCACATCAGATCCTTCTTTCGCATCAACCAAGCTTGCACCAGAGGTCAACAGTTTCTGACGCATACTGCCAACGATGTAGCCTTTATCCACCGAATCAAGATACTTCTCTTCGACGAAGACCTTTTTACCAAAAACATCTGGCAGCGCGGTTTTGGTGATCGTCTGATCGACCGCATTGGAGATCAATAGTTGTTCGATACCGGTACGGGCAGTGTCAGTGGTGCGTGTTGTCGTGCAACCGACTGAAAGTAACAAAACCGAAACAAGTAGTGCAGTATATGAAAATTTCATGGTGCTTTTGAAAGGCAGTCGCGAATGCTCTGCAACTTTTAATAGGTAGGAGATTTGTTTGAACTACGGACATGTATCCGATCCTCGAATTTGCTTCAATACCGAAACGTATTCTTGCCAGCGGTTGTGCTTGCGGTAAGTGGCAGGAAGAGACTCTGCCGTGGGAATTACGGTGCGAAACTGCTTACAGCAAGCCTGCTTACAGCAAGCATCGTTGCTGGGGCATTAGTGAAGCATTACTAAGGTACGACTGAGAGATTGCTGGACGATTCGGTGCGTTACTCGGTTCCAACATGACGCTGCCAGTCGTCATCGTCGAGATTGAACCAAACCAGATCGACCTCGCTTCTACCGGCTGCTGGGTCACCGCTGATCAACACGGCGGACACATCGGTATGCTCACGACAGTAGGCCTCAATCGCCGGCAGTTCCATCACGAAAAATGCCGTCGCCAATGCATCCGAGCGTGCCGCCGATGGAGAAATGACGGTCGTGGAGAGAAAATGATCCGTTGGCCATCCGGTACGCGCGTCGATGATGTGCCCGTACCGTTTACCTTGATGGAAAAATCCCTGACGTCCGGATCCCGAAGTCCCTAGCGCTCTGTCTCGCAAATTGAAATGAGCCAGTCTTACCTCGGGCAGAACCGGATGACTCAATCCGATTGGCCATCCTGCTCCGCTGGTTCCGTTGTTCGTCAAGTAATCGCCGCCGCACAGGACGCTACTTTGCCCGCCGTGGATCGCAAAGTCTTGGATCCCGTTCATGCGTAACATCGACGCCATTCTGTCGATCGCATACCCCTTGCCGATTCCGCCTAGATTGATCTTCACGCCGTCGGTAGAGAAACGGATGCCATTGAGATCGTCATTGAATAAAAGGTTGGCAGTTCCGACGCAGGTAAGCGTTTCTTTAATCGCATCATCGCTAGGAATCGAACCTGATCGTTGCTCGAACCCCCACAAGGCCGACAGTTGCCCCGAGGTAACGTCAAACGCACCGGAAGTTGCTTCCCAAATCTCTCTGGCCCGTTTCAGCAAACCATAAAGTTGTTCCTCAACCCGGACCTCGCCTACAAACGCTTGTTCGTTCAACCGGCTGATTTCACTGTGATCGCGGTAGACCGTCATTTGGTCTTCTAGTTCGTCCAACAACTGAAACACGTCGCCCGCCACGATTCCTGCGGTCGGATATTGATGTATATTGAACAGCAATTCAAACTGGCACGCCATGGCCGGTTTTGAGTAGTGTTCCATGTAGGCCGACTGACGACCTGCTGCCGTTGGATCGGCATCGCTACTGAGATGCGTAACAGGAACCACAGGAGCTTGCAGCGGTTCTGCACCACTGACTTGCGCTTCCACCGCATCGATGACAGCACGGCCTTTAAGAAATTGGCGCCGAGTTGCAGATGGATCCGTCATCTCGTCAGCCATCTATTCTGTCGATTCCGACTTGGGCATCTTTTCGATAGACGCCACCGCGGATTTGACGGCTTCTCGAATGAGAGGATCCGGATCAGCGCTGAGTTCGAGCAGCTTCATTTTCGCATCGGCCGCTTTGTTTCCAAAACGTCCCAACGCGATCACAGCCCCTTCTCTAAGATAAGCTTCGTCCGATTCTAGGAAGGGGACCACCTGAGGAATTGCGGTAGCACCAGCGGGACCCATTTCGGCAAGAAAATGGAGCGCATCGCCTCGAGTAGAAGACGACTGTAGCAGCGCACCAAGAACCGTTGCCGGCAATTGCTCATCTTCGGTGATCTTGTAGTAGGCGTAAGCGGCTTGGCAACGGACGCGCGAGTTGGGATCCTCCATCGCGATTTTAACTTTTTCTTTTGCGTCAATGCCTTCCCCCCCCATCAAAGCGAGTGCCAAGAGCGCTCGCTCTTTGTCGACTTGACGTATGTTAGTGACGCGCGAGGCCAGCAGATTTACCGTGTCGACATTTTCAACAGGACCGATGGCTCCCAACGCGATTCCTGCCCAAGTTGCTGATGAAGGGATTCCAGTATTGAGGACCTGCTCTAATTTCTCCGCCATCGGTGCGGCGTCACGTCCTAAACCAATGCAGATTTTTGAAATCGACATCTGCCGCTGAAAATTCTCCTTAAGAATAATCTCTTCCATCACCTCTAGTGCCGGCAACGCATGAGGTCCCATTGTTTCCAAGCCCAACAAACCGGCTGCGACATTGAACGGCTCGCCCGATTCTACCATCTCGATCAACTTCGGCGCAAACGAGCTGGCCGATTCGCCCAGTAAATGGATTGATGAAATGGCGCGCCCTACCGTCGTCGTATCACTTGATTCCAACATTTCGCGGAGAGCGGGAAAAGCTTTAGCGCCAAGTTTCTCCAATGAGACTTTGGCTGCTGCGCCGATTTCGTTCTGCAGGTGCACTTGCTGCAACGACAGGCCTTCGACGCGCTGCTTCATTTCGGAGTCGCCATTTCCCAACTGCAAAATCGCTGCCAGCAATCGGCTCTTCTTCGGACCGTTGGCCGGAATTCCGTCGGCGTCGATCGACCTCACGATTTCTTTCAATTCTGCCACCGAAAGACTGGCGACTTGGTCAACCATGCGCTGTGGGGAGGTCAGATAGAATGTTGTTACCATCGCCCCCACGACGACTGTCGCGACTAAAAGACCAATCACGTAAGAGAAAAACTGTTCCATCGGTTTGTTGCGTGGCATTTCAAAGCCTACGTGTAAGGAAATGTCATAAGGTGAGATGACAAGCGAGCCGGTTAAGTTCACGAAAGTACGACGCTCACCGCGAAAGCATCCTGATGTATTGTAGCCAAACGCAATCGCGCGTTTGAGTTTTTGCAAGACTTCACTTAGAAAAATTCTAAGCAAAATTGAACAAAAATGCGGCTCTGTACAAACGAACTGCCAGTGAACTGCCAGTGAATTGCCCGTGAACTGCCAGTGAATTGCCCGTGAGCTGCGACGCTAAATGGCTACATGAATTTATTGACAAACAGCAGCACGCTATAGATTACAACGGCGCCAACAAGAATACTGCCCAGCGTCAGCAGGTTTTTTCCTTTTCCGATACTTTTGGTCGCGACAATCTGAGCAATCACGCAAACCGCCGCCACAATCATCAGTTTGAAAAAGATCATTCCTTTGATGTTGTACTTTTGGAAAAAGTAGTTCGCGATTGGATTGGCCTCGTTCGCGCCAAATTGCATCAATATGTAGGTCATGAAGATGTCCAGCGTATTGATCAGAATAAACAGGGTGGTTTGATTTTGAAGAGGAAGCTTGCGTGTCAAAAAGTTCGACGCACTTTTTCTTTCTTTCCCGGAACGAGCAGGCTGCGTGCGAGGAGGCTGCGGATCAGTTGCGGGGCGCTGTTGGGCTGTCGATGGTTCTGTACCACGGTCTACTGATTGCCCTCCATGCGCAGTCCCCGGTGCAACGCTCTGCGTTTTGCGTTTCAGTGTCACATCGGATTGGCGTCGAGCGGCGGCTGCTGCATCGCGTTTCCGTTTGTCTCGTTTATCTCGGTCCGCCTTTTTTCGCAGCACTAAGATCTGTTCGTAGGCGTTTTGGATCTTCTGAAACTCGTCCTTGTCGCCGCCCAAGTCAGGGTGGTGGGTAGACGCCAGCATACGGTACGCGCGATGGATTTCTTCATCGGTCGCTTGCGGAGACACATCAAGGATTCGAGCGTATTTATCCAAGGGCTTGTATCCGAATCGGAGCGGATGGTTGGCAACTCAACTCACCTGAGATGAACAATGGCGGAAGTGCATGGGAATCGAACCCACCGATCACATGATTTCCATACGACCCAACGGTTTTGAAGACCGCGACCAGCACCAGCTGAGCAAGCACTTCCATGTCCATTATTTTTAGAAATGCGAGTTTACACTCCGGCGGGCGTCCTCACTATCCCGCAGAGTCTGCTTTGCGTGATTGGTCACAATTTTTTAGCCAGAACTTTGCTAGAACTTTAAATCGGTTCACTCTCTAGAGACTTGATCTACGACACGATCAATTCCCGGTTCAAGTCGCAACTGTCTGATGAAGCGATTGCGTTCGGCTTCGCTCTGAGCGAATCCTGTGACTGTCGCGACGCGCTGGTTGATTGCCACAGAGAGGCCACCGCCGTCGAAAGCGATCACAGGCTGGCGTTGAATTCGGTTGCTAAATCGCATGGCGACCTCTTCGGTGCTGCGCGATGGCGACGCAAAACGAGGAGAAAGCCTTGTGCGAACTCCTTTGCGAATCACTTGAAAACCCTTGGCTTGTCCAAATGCGCCAGTCCCAGTTTGCTGATTGCCCCCGGCGTTTCCTCCTCCTCCGCCTCCTGCCGCGCTGTCGTTGACACCACCTCCAAATGAGGCTCCCTCGGCAAGAGGCGGTGCAGAAGACTCGCCTGGTGGGCCGACAAACCCCTGCTCCTGAATTCGATTGCCCGTTGAACCGACGAATCCTTGATTCCTAACGTCTTCTGATTCGACGCCACTTAAAAGATCTGCATCCTCAGACGCTAATGTTTCAAGTCCACCTCCATCAGAACCGCCTCCGATTGCCCCAGTGTCACCGCCGGATTGTGCTTGTTGCTGAAGAAGTTGTTGCTGCTGTTGAGCACCGGTTGCTCCACCACCGCCTCCGGCTTGACCGCCACCACCTTGTGCTTGAGCTAAGATGTCCTGAGACGAGGCTAGGCACGTGAGTATCGTTATTGAGGAGATGACGAAGCATCGGCCCCAAGATTGGCAGTTTGTGTTCATAAAAGGTATGCTGTTAGCGTATCGGAACATGGCAACCACGGTGAGCTTAGAATCTGGTGTAGATCACGCTTGTTATCGGTTCTCAGGACTCAACAAAAAGTGAAATCAACTATATTTAACGGTTCTAATTCCGCAGGAATTCCGCGATCGGAAAAGTTTAACGCCAAATGAGCCCTTTTTGTTCGTCGCGGTGAAACCAACGCCTTCTTCAGCGGGTTAATCCTGCTGATCTTTCTCTTGACTTAAAACTATTTCAAATGCACAGAGCAATAACCATGGTTGAATCGATCCCAACTTCATCCCCAAAGTTTGGCAGCTCCACCGATCAACGACACAGCAATCGGGTGGTTGGTTTGATGCGCACCGGTTTGAGGCGCAGCGCCCTGATGCCGCTGTGGAGTGTCGCGTTTTGTCTGGGGCTGTCGATGTTGCTGATCAGTCCGGCAATGGCGCAGGAGCTTCCCGATCGCCCCGCCACTGAAATGCTACTTCCGGAGACCACCATTGCGTTGGCGAAGGTGACCAATTTTGGTGAGTTCTTCGAGAAGATGAAAACAAGTCTTGGCGCAGAGATGATCGAAGACGAGCGCCTCGCGCCGCTGGCAAGCCAATTGTACGAGGTCGTGGAGGATCAGTATTCACGTGTGGAGGAAACCGTCGGCATGACGCTGGACGAACTTAAATCTCTGCCGTCGGGAGAAATGACGATCGCGTTGGTGGCCCCGCGCCGCAAGCCCCTAGCCTTCGTTGTCTTCATTGAATTGGATGATGAGAACGAGGCAGTCGACAAGGCCATTGACCGAGTAAGACAACAGTTCGATATGGAAAATGGAATTGAGGAAGAAGCTACCCAGTTTGAAAATATCAAACTTGAGAAAGCGATCGTCAAGGGAAGACCGGTTTTCTTTTGTCGTCACGCCGGCATCATGGTCGGATCGTCTTCCAAAGACGTATTGGAAGACATTTTTCTACGTTGGTCTGGTGGCGAGAACAAGAAGGTTAGGCCCCTGTCGCAGAATCGAAAATATATCACGATCAGCAATCGCTGTTCTGCGTCTGACGAATTTCCACCAGACATGATGTTCTACGTCGATCCGATCGGCATCTTTAAAGCCAACGCAAAAGGCGATACGGGAATGCAGATCGCTGCGGCAATGCTACCAGTGTTTGGATTGGACGGATTGTTGGCTATTGGTGGAAATTTCTATTCACAGACTGACGGCTACGAAACGATTATGCATGGTCACGTGTTGTTGGCATCACCCCGGGAAGGTCT
>CALKXO010000274.1 GCA_938003615.1 uncultured Pirellulaceae bacterium
TGAGGTGAATTTGAAGCGTCAACAATCTTGTTTGCTTGGGCATTGGCAAGACAGTCCCAAACGTCGTCTCCAGAGTGCGGCGTTTGACCGGTGGTGATTTTGAACAGAATCGCGCCGAGAAGATAAATGTCACTGTGCTTACAGGCTTCTTTCTCTGGGTTGGCCATTTCTGGGGCCATGTAACCAGGCGTTCCGCCCATACTTTGGGGTGGGCCGTGGTTGAGGTTGACGCCTAAACCCCAGTCCATAATTAGCACTTCGCCAAAGCTGCCCAACATCGTGTTCTCGGGCTTAAGATCACGATGAATCGTATTTTTGGAATGAGCATACGCAACGCCGTCGATCACCTTAAGCAGGACCTCAAGGTTGTCTTCTAGTGTCATTTCATCAATGACTTCTTCCCAAGGCTCCCCGCGAACGAGTTCCATACAATAGAAGACGTCGCCATGCTGGTCCCGTCCCATGTCGTGCACAGCAACGATGTTCGGGTGATCCAAACTAGCTGTGATCTGAGCTTCGAACAAAAACTTGTTCCGATTTTCGATCCTTTTCCGCCGAGATTTTTGATCCTTGAGGATCTGTTTTTTGAAAGCAACATCGCGATCTACTGACGTTTGCCGAGCTACGTAAACTTCGCCCATCGCACCGGCCCCGAGAAACGACATGATTCGATAATCTGGGTTACCAACTTCCTCGGATTCACCGTCAGCGACCACGAGGCGGTCATTCAGTTTGGGGCTCACGACCGGACGCTTCGAACGTATCGGGGCTTCAAGAGATGTCATCGGCGTCGCGTTGGAGCTCTGCTTACCCCAGACTTGATTTGCTAAACCAAGCATGCCAGCCATGGAACCGTCGAGATCCTCACTGCTTTCAAGCGAGCGATCAAATTCATTGCTCAAGAGTGTCGGATCTTCAATAACCATCGTTTTGGGAAGGATGGGATTGCCGGAGATTTTCGCTTCAGGCTGGTCAACCAAGTCCTCACCAAGTTCTAGACTCTCGTCGAGATCTCCACCAAGTTCAAAATCTTCCGTGATGTCGCAGTCTTGATCAAAAGTAAGCGCATCAATTTCGCCGGTAAGATTGAAGTCGTCGCCGCTTTCAGGTTCGGACGTGTTGCCGAAATTAAGGACGACAGTTTTATCGCTTGGCTTTGGGGGTGGCTTTGGTGTTGGCTTTTGGCTACCCGTTGCGTCAATCGGTGACGCTTGCCCTGACAATTCGAAGTCATCATCGTGGCCGACCGTCTTGCTTGTCGATACAAGGTTAACCGTTTTATTTGGGTCACTGTTGACGTCGGTATTCCGCTCGATGGTCAATCCTTCAGAACCCGAACCTGTTGACGAGCCTTCATTGGCCTCTGACGATGTTTTGGTCTCGCTGTTGTCGCGAGTCGATCTGACGTCTTTGAGTGAGTTTGGGTGAATCGATCGATTTTTCGCATCTGCTTGCATCGACACATCGTCAGACTTAGCACGATCATCCTCAGGTTGTTTCTTAGTCATAGTCTAGCCGCCGACCCTTCTGCTGGTCCGCGCGGACTTTCGAAATGAGATCTTGTTTCCGTCAGCGTTGAACTTGCTTAATCCTTCAGTCTGTTTTTCGCTTTGATTCGTTTGGCGTCTCTTTAGCCCAATCGCGATTGCGCCTGCTGCAATCAGACTGGCTCGACATTGACTTGAAATGTCTTCAACAGTGATGTCAACTTCGTCGCCGAGCAGTTGGACACGATTCTCGTTTATTGCTTGACGAAAGTCCTCCGCAGAAGCAACGTTCCTTAGTTTTCGACCGATGTTCAACTCAGACACCTCTTCACCTGCCGTCGCTTTGTCGATCGCTGGTGATTCGTTAATCTCATTTAGTTCGTCGATGTTGTTTGATTCGTCGATGTTGTTTGATTCGTTTGGGCTCAGTGCCTCTTCAGGACTGGGCAGATCGTTGCTGCGTTCTGAGTCACCAACGGGCTCAAGCTCGTTTGGCTCCAAATCTTCTTGTACGCCCTTTTCGAATTCCGTTGAGAACGATACACCACTTTCGGTCCAGTTGATACGGTACTGCCCGGGAGGAAACTGCGTGCCGGTTTCGACGCGCTTTTTCCATTGCGAGATGACGTCTTGAATGACCCTAGATTCTTCTAAATCTTGTCGGGTCTCTTTGATCTCCACGCCGTACTCGTCCAGTCGAATCAAGTACGCGTCCGAAACTTCTTCTTCGACAACGGTCTCGATTTTGCCAAACTCAGAAGCCTCAATTTCTGATGATAGTTGATCACCGTTGACTGGGATAATACTCTCACGCACTAATGCCTCAGGACGCGATACAGATCCGATCTGCAGATCGCCTTGGGGACGTGAATCAGAGAAAGCTAAAACAAAGTTGTCATTCGTGTTGAGGTTGTTGGATTCGCCGTTGAGGTTGATTTGGCCAGCATTGTCAAACAGGTTGATCGCTGGGTCGTTGAAGAAATTCAGGAATGTTGGAAGTTCGAAATTTGCCAACAGGAATTCATTGGTAAATGTATGCGAGATCCTTTCGAATCGGTTGCCAACTCCTGTGTCGAAATCCAATACGTCGACAATGCCGTCGGCCCAATTGACTTCAACGATGAAATGTTGCTCCCCAGCTCGTCCGAAATTGAGACCGACAAATTGTGTGTCGTCAGTATTAACAGTCTTTGTGGTTGGATCATCACTTGGCGTTGGCAAGAACAAACTAAATTGCGGGCCTTCCTTTGTGACGTTGGTGAAGTCAACGCCTTCGTCGGTCGTGAAGGCGCTAATGTCGGTTACGGTGCCAGAGGAACTGCGCAAGACGGTGTTGTCGCCGATGGTTAAATCACCACCGGCTACTGTCGTCAGCACATGACCATTTTGCATATCGACGGCCACTCCAAAAGTCACCCCGTTGGCTGAAAGCGTATTCGCGTTGCCAGAACCATCAAAATGGATGTCAGCATCGCCGATCGTCTGTAAAAATGCATGGCCAGCATCGCTCGTGATCCCAGTTAAATCCTCTTGGGCGCCCAATGCATCAGAAATCGTCGTGATGGATAAGTCATTGTGACTGCTAACGATGATCCCATATTCGGTGTCTACCGAAGTGTGACGCGGTGCCAAGCGATCTGAATTGTCGTCAGGCAAATCGGCTGGAATTACCGTCAGCGATGAACTGTCCACAAAACCGTTGGACTGAAACGCTACTTGGTCCGCATCGAGATTTTCCAGAAGCAGGTACTCACTAACAACAATCGCGACGTTGTCTGCAGACAGGACCGACGTTGAACTTTGGGTCACCGATCCATCAACCGACATGAAAAGCGTCCCTCTATCAGCATCCGTCGCAGACGATATCCCAATGGCAGTGTTGGAAAGTTCGACGGAACCGTTAAGTTGAAGCGATGCCTGAGCGGCGCTTGCACTCAACATGTCTAAGCGTATGTCGTCATTGGTTTCCAAGCCAAGCGTAATGTCGAATTCGTTGTTGGCGCCAGTTACGTTGTTTGGGTTTGTTGTGCCCGCAACCAAAGTCGTGAGCCCGTTGACTTCAAGCGTTGCACTAGCCTCATTCGAAATATTACCCTTGGTTGCTTGCGCAAACAGCGCGCCGTTGACCGTGCTTTTTTCAAAATGAGCGCAGACCTCGATGGCGGCCGTTCCAGGAATGTCGTCGCCGCGAAACACGATTCCGTTGACATGCTGGTTGACGATCGTTGCGTCACCCGCCGCGGTCGCAATTCCAATCGAACCTGACACATTTAGGTCGTCGAGGATGACGTCGCTGCGTTGGCCGGTAGCAGCAAAGCTTGATTTTCCCCCAACGTCAATCCGCGTAGAGTCGAAGATTGCAGTCGAATTAGTCGCTTCAGAAATCACGCTAAGATCGTCGCCAACTTGAAACTGATTGTGACTAACTAGCGCTCCTGATTTCCTTGTGAAGTCTTGGTTTGTCAACTCAACCGAAAAGCCGTTGCGAACATAGACATCACCAGAGACTTCGGCGCTAATGCGCCCGGCAGTCGATGCCGAACCGATTGAGTTGTCCAAACACAAATGAAAGTCGCCTGCCCCATCAAGGAGGACGTCTTGCGCGTTGACCGATCCGCTGATCTGGTTGGCTCCATTGTTTGCCTGCAGCAGCAGACTTTCTTGAACGGTGATGTTTCCGTCAAGCGTGATTTTTCCGAGATCAGTTTGGCCGGCGACAATCGCACCGTTGGCACTCAAATTTAGACCGCGAATTGAGATGTCGTCGATGTCGGCGATTTCGATTTCGGAAGCGGCAAGGATGTTGATCTCATTGAAGTCATTGTCATTGATGCCATCACCGTCGCAATCACCGCCAGAGAGCCAGACATCACCATTGTTGGCATCGATGACCAATCTGCCAGTGACACGTGCAGCGGCCGATTGGGAGAGGTTGGCATTGTCAAGTTCGAGACTTGCGTCGCCTACAACTTGTAAGCCACAGACTTCTATGTTGCCAAGACATGAGACTTGAAGGAGGGTCCCAATCGTCACGTCAGTTCCAGAGCCGATCGAAAGATCGCCCACAATATCGGCAGCCACATTTTGAATCGAGTTAGACAGTGACGAGAGTTCAAAATCTCCGGTGCCCATCAGTAGCAACTCGTCAACGAGAATCGTATTGCCATTGGAGACGACTCCATCGGAGGCTTGGAGCGATAAGCTGTTGGCGGTCACGTTGGAATTGAGAATAATTCGATCGCCGACAAAGCTGAAATTGTTGCCGCCGTTGATGTTGTCGATCAGAATGGCATCGTCTTCAGCAAACACAACGTCGCCAGTCGTGAAGAAGCTCGTGCCACCGGCGATCAGGTTGTCGTTCCCGCCGTCCCCATCCCAGTCTCCCCCAGCAAAACAAATCGTGCCGCCAGTCTGAGTCGAGAAGGAAGCATCTCCGCCAACCAAGAGCGCGGCGTTGGCGTCTTGTGTTAGGTCGCCGTCGCTGGCATTGATCGTCAAGTCGCCGGTTAGGTCGATCCCGAAATGAATGGTTCCGTTGCCGTCGAAGTCGCTGATGTTGGTGCCGTTGAGTAAGTTGACGGTAAGGTCACCGTCAATGTCTGCGGCAATGTTTGTAATATCATTTAGCGCGCTGTTAGCGTTGAAGTCGCCTTGGCCTGTCAGTAAAAGCTCTTTGGCCACCAAGGATGATGAAGCGATCTGACTGAGTCCTTGAGTGCTTTCAAACCAAATTTGGTCAGCCGTTATGGTTCCCGATAAATCGACCCCCGCCGCATGGACATTGATCTTGTTGTTGGCGGTTGCTGCAAAGATCTCGACGCGATCGATGTCCGTTATTGAAGCGGTTGTCGTGGCGTTTAATCTGATTTGATCAAAATCATTGGCGCTGTTGGTCAAATCGATTTCGCGCCCTGTCAAATCGAGTGTAGGTGCCACCAACGAAGAAAACGCATCTTGTGTAATGCTTCCTGAAGTGACAATCGAGGTGGAATCCAAGGGGCTGAAGTCAGCGTTTCCGAAATTTACATTCAGTTCGATTCCCAGATTGTCATGTGCCGAGATGTCTGTGAGGAAGTTTATGTTTCCAACAAGGGTGCTGGTTCCGTTTCCACTGACCAGCGCACTGTCGACGCCCGACCATGTGCCCTCCGCAAGTTCAAAACGATAGAGATTAAGGACCTGATCGATCGACAGGTTTTCGTCAGCCGACTCTGAGAAGTTATCCAGCTCCAGTGTGCCGCCAACAAGAGTGAAGTCTGCACTCAATACTCGTCGTGGCTCAAGGGTAAGGTAATCGACGTCGACTTGCGTTGATTCTTGCAAGCTGAAGCTTGACCGATTCGCAAAGCAACGTTTTAGATAGTTCCAAAATTGTGTCATGCGATTTTGCCCGTGAATGGATTCAAACGTATTGAGTCGCTTTGAACTAATTTCGGAAAACCTTGGACTTCATGTGCAGGACGGTTCATTCATGCCGACGTTTATGATGCTCCGAAATACAAATGTTGTTGAGCTGTCCGAATAACATAAAGTCTGCGGGTGAGAACGCTTTTGGCGATGCGATGGATTGCTCTACTGCATTTATCATAACCATTCGGGAGCGTTTTCCTCAGAATTTTCAATGCTTGCAAGATCGGTCGTCCGTACAACCAGCATTTCCTCGTGGATCGTGACTGTTTTCTCTAACCATGCCGACCAAAAAAGGCATGGGCATAGCACACATAGCGCAGACGCTACTTCAATAACACCCACCGGTGCCACTGCATTGAGAATTTTTCAAAAACCGAACGTCACTCGCAGAATTGCCACAATCGGTGTTCTGGCCGCTTCTATGGTTGCGTCAATCGATGCGCGAGTCGAGGGGCAAGAATCGAACAGTGATAGAAATAACGCGCCGCTTGCGGATGTTCGAAAGAGAGCTTCTACCGAATCTGATGATGATGTGACGCTGGAAAAATTTGGTCCGCCAAAACTCCAAGCTGCAGACATGAACGATGACGACAAGTGGGCGCTCACTGATGAAGATCGAATGACGGATGAAGAAATGGACGACGAACTATTTGGCAGTGGTAGTTTAGCAGACAAGACAGCAGAGACCGAAGACGCAGAAGAGCAGAAAGCTGCCAGCGATGAAGACGATGATCTTGCACCCGGAAAAGACGATCAGCCCTCAGAAAAAAATGCTCAACGGCTGGCGCCGCGGCAAACGATCGAAAGCTATTTGAAAAATATCAGTACGCTGACCATCGAAACGCGTACCGTTGAGCCAGACAGCTTAGACGGTGTTGATATGCCAGTGAGGAAGATGCCACCTCAAGTCATACAGACTCCGCGGTTGCAGGCGGCCGCAAGACTGCGCTTTCAAACTCCCGACATCTATCACCAGCCGTTGTACTTCGAAGATCAAAGCCTTGAAAGGCAAGGAGTCCATCGGTGTCGACGTCAGCCAATTGAATCTGCTCGTAAATTTTTGTCTACCAGCATCTCGCTGCCCTATAAGCTTCGTCAACAGCGGCCGGGATCTTGCGTTCATCGTGAAAATCACCGCTACAGCCAACCGTCGTTGTTGCCGCCGATTCACTGAAAGTCAAAACGAAAAGACTCAGTAAGAAAGCGCTGGGCGATCTCCCAAACCGTCTGCTCGTCAATCGTGACTTGCGCTTTGCCACTGGCGCCATGAAACCCGATCGAAATGGGGTCGTCCAGTAAGACTTCGGCTTGAAACTGACGTTGGCCAAACGGCTCCTCTTCCTCCTCCATCGCATCTGATAAGATTTTACCAACCGAAGCGTGATAGACCTTGTTGCGTTGCAACGACGTGCGCAGTGTTACTTTTTCACCGCCCGAAACGAGGTCCCTTTTCTGTTCATCGATCAGCAAGATGACCTTCCAGTCGTTTGGTTTTCCGATCAAACATAGGGTTTCACCTTGCTCAATCGAACAACCACGATTCATTCCGTTGAGCGCCGAACCACTCCAAGATGCCATTTTCATTTGGTCATTGGTTGAGCTTGTCTTCTTGATTGATTCAACGACGACACCTGAAATCGGTGCGACAATGACTAGCTCTTTTTGGCTTTGATCGAGCATTGCTAATTCGTTATGCCAAGCTACCAATTCTGATTCAACTGACGGAAGTGAAATTCGACTTTCAGGATTCAGTCCAGAACTGGATTTCAAATTTTCGATTCTCCGTTTGGTTAGTTCAATCTTGTTTTCTAGACGGGTTCTTTCTCTTTGTGAATCGGCGTTGCTTAATCGAGCAATCACGTCGCCTTTCTCAACTTTGTCGCCTTGTTGGAGCGTCCAGACAAGCGAGCCGCTCGTTTTGGCAGTGCAGATCGCCACTTCATTGAATTCGATATGCGCCGAGGCTTGGATGGAATGCGGGACCTTGATGCTGAAAACAAAATATACAATCGAGCCCATCACAATCAGCGCGGTGAGAATCGCTGCCCAGTTTCTTCGGCCATGTTGGTTCTTGCGTTTGATCATCAGAATGAAAGCCATCAAGAAGCTTGTCAATAAGCAAGATAAATAGACCAGCCCAACGGTCGCCGCGATGTTCTGAAGTCCCAGCGGTTCGAGCAACGCAAAGAAGACCAGAAAGATCACAGCAAGAATGAATGTGCGATAGACCACCGAAGCAATATGATACATGATCAGAAATGCTGAGCTGAGCGATCGGTTTTGACCGCCGATGTTCTGCCGCGCGAAGAAAAACGGTTGTGCAATCCAGTCCCACGTTCTATTTCTTGCTTGTTGGCCAAGGTTGGGTACGCCGACGAGGTCAGACAAAATGAAGTACCCGTCGTATCGCATCAGTGGGTTGCCGTTTACTAACAGCGTGCTCACCGAACAGACGATCATCAAATTGAGAAAGAGAGACTTCAGGAAATCGGTCTGAGCGTAATTCCAAAGCAGAAGCGCGGTCGAGGCAATGATGAGTTCAATGTAGATTCCAGCGGAGGAAATCGCGATGCGCTTCCATTTGCTGCGAAGCATCCACGAGTCAGTGACATTGCAGTAGAGGCAGGGTGAAAAAACCAAAAACATCACGCCTATCTCATTGCATTGTGCACCCATCCTTCGACAACAGACTGCGTGAGCCAGTTCGTGAATGATTTTGACAGCCGAAACGCAGACCAATAATAACGCGACGTCGGTGAATTCAATGTTGGCCAGAGAGGGTAGGGCCCAAACGATGTCGTCTAGTCGTTGGACGCCAAAAATCGCGGCAAACATAATCCACCCCAAAGCGAACAGCACCGACAGGGGTGAAAAGACCCAGCCAAACAGTGAATCGGCTAGTGTGATGATCCAACTGGCGTTAAGCCCCGGAAGTCGGATCGACAGCATTGAGAGCGGAAGTTTGTGAAGTTTGGTTCTGTTTTGTTGGCGTTTTCGTTCAAGTAATTGCTCGCCCGATAACGGCTCACTAAGCAACCCATCTCGACTGAGCCGCAAACAAAAATTGAGTAGTTGTTGCTCAGAAATGTTTGCGCCTGCAAACGCTTCGCTAAACGCCTGTTGCGTTTCTCTTAAAGTGGTAACGCCGTCGAACCTTTTGAACAGCCAGTGTTGTATTCGATCTAAAAAAAAGTAATTCAGTTGGATAGGATCTTTGATGACCCACTCGCCATCGGACGTGACGCCATCCTTGCTTCGGCAAATGACGTCTAAGTCTTTGCGACGAGAGGGTCGAATCGATTGGAGGTCAAGCGTGTTTGACATGATCAACGTTTAGTTTGATGACGTGACAACGACTTCAGCGCGAAGTCCTGGCCGCAATTTGAGATCTCGATTGTCAATTTCGACCCAGATTCTGATTTTTCGATCAACAGGATTGGCTTCTAAAGAAACGAAAGTGACTTTGCCTTGTTTTGTGATGTTCTCCCGGTTGGGAACTTGAATCACGACCTCTGCCGTTTGGTCCGTTTGGATTTGAATCGCTTGCTCGACACTTACCCATCCCTCGACACGAAGGCGATCAATGCGGACGATCCGCAAGACGGAGTCGCCTGTTTCAATCCACTCACCCGCACGTTTTTTTACAATCGCCACTTGGCCTTCGATAGGGCTAATGATCTCATGTTTGCTCAATTCGAACTTGGTCTCTTTCAAATCGACTTCCCGCCGTCGTTCGTTAAGCTTGGCAACTTCAAATTCAATTAGCGATTTCTCTACCTCGAGTTCAGCCTTGGAAACGACCAACCGAAGATGATCGAGTTCAGTGTCCGAGACAGCCAAGTCTACCGATCGATTGGCACTTTCGCTTCGGGCTAACTCGGCACGCGTCACCTCAAGCGATTTACTGGCGTATTTGACCAAGGTCTCATCTTTGCTGATCTGGCTCGCGATCGCATACTCGTACCGGGCGCGATCATACTTCAAACGAGAACCATCATCGAGGATCTTGCCAAGTGAATCACCTTTCTTCACCGTTTCGCCCTCACGCACATTAAGCGATTCTAAAACTCCGCTACG
Organism: uncultured Pirellulaceae bacterium; assembly: GCA_938003615.1. Lineage (GTDB taxonomy): Bacteria > Planctomycetota > Planctomycetia > Pirellulales > Pirellulaceae > Mariniblastus. The sequence goes on from CALKXO010000274.1 coordinate 9,975, forward strand.
TTGAGCGGGGGTATCGACGGCTTCGAGGACTTGGGTTACCGCCGATTCCAGTCGGATTTCCTGTGATCGCAGACAAGTGCACGCGCCCAACCAAAATCCTAAAACCAATCCGGCAATCAAAAAATTCCGTTGGTTAGTAAGCAACATAATCTCATCCTCACCTCTAAAAGAATCGGTAACGCACGGAGTCAATGAATTCATTGAACCACGCGTAGCCTGCCGACGTTTGGCCACAATTGAATTGCGCGACGACCGATGAACCAGGTTGAAACGTGATGTCTTCGTGATTTTTGATCTCGACCGTAACGACAATGAAGGCCTCGCCAGTTACTGTGTCGATGTCAGTCGTGTTGGAAACGCTGCGAATGGTTCCCTCAAATTTCTCTTCAGGAAACGTCGCGACGAACAGACTTACCGGAAGTCCGCTTTGCCAATCCGCATTCGGCCCTTCGCCGGATTTCTGCGCTTGATTTGACCGCATTAAATGAGCGATGCGCGAGTCGGGAACACGAATCTTCGCCAGCCATTTACCCTCGTGGGCGACCAGACGCAGCAAAACGTCTCCTCGATGGACGGGGCGTTCAAGAAGTTTTACCTTGGGATCGCGCGTCACGATGGTGCCATCGATTGGACTTCTGAGTTGAAGTTTATCCTGCTCAAGTTGCGATTGAGTTAGTTCAAGGTTCAGGTTTTTCATTCGCTGTTTTGATTCGATCTCTTGGCTCGATAGTCGCCCGAGTTCGCGCTGTCCCTCACGTGAACCTCGACCCACCGAAGATTTTACCGCCTCGATCGCTTCCAGGCGTTTTGCTTCGGTTTTGATGTCCCCCACGATACGGCTCAGTTCTAAATCGATTTTGTTGGAAGACATCTCGATTAATAATTGATCAGTCTGAACTTGATCGTTGTGCTCAACATGCAGTTTAGAAACGACTCCGTCCTTGGCGGCGAAAATGTTTTTTTCAGTTTCGGCAACGATATTACCGTCTGCTGCAACGATCAAGTCCGTTTGAACAATGGACAATGCGCCGATCGCCAGTCCGAACAGACTAACGAAGACCAATGGAAGGAACATGCGTGCAAGGCTGCCTCCAAGCTGAGAGCCGCCAAACCAACTGAGCAAGCCTCTCATTGGAATTGACTGGTACTGAACTGCATTCCTCAATGCGGATTTCGTTTGCGGTTCCGCAGTCGTCACCCGTTTGAGAATTTTCGCAACATCATTCTCTTGAGCCGACTCGATGATTTGTACAAACGTTACACTTCCACGCTTGTCTAGCAGGGGGCACAGCACAAGAAACTCGTGACCGGAAACGGCTTGATACCGTTGGAGTGCTTGGGCGAGTCGAGGTGGTCCCTTGTTGGTGCCCTGCAAGACGATCGGCTTGCTGTTGCGATAGAATGCCTTGGCGATCAATGATTCGGCCGCGGCGACTGTTTCCGATTTTCGATTGACCGTCGCCGCGCCTGAGGCAGCAATGATTCTAAAGCTTCGTCTTGACCTTTGAGCCAGTAGAACGCGATCGCATTCATAAAACGCTCTGCCGTGATTGACCAGAGAAATGGCCGTTGATCGGACGTCCAAGTTTTCATGGAGGGCGTCGGAAAACGATTT
>CALKXO010000275.1 GCA_938003615.1 uncultured Pirellulaceae bacterium
TACGGCGGTCAGTGGGACATTGCCGAGGCGGCCAAAAAACTGACCGCTGACTTGGCCATGTTGAAACAGAAGGGACTAACGAATGAGATGTACAAGGCGCGTGAAGAAAAGCGCAAAGAAGGTCGAAAGGCAGGCCTCAAAGGTAAAGACCTGTTGGCACACATCGTGGACGGGGCCCCCGCAGAAGAAGTTGAGCTTTTCGCCACCCATGACGAGACCATCAAGGCGTTTGAAAAAACTGTCGCCAGCCTGCTGACCGATGAACAAATGGAGGCTTTGCCTGGGAAATCCCAAAAGAAAATGAAAATGATGATGAAAGAGAAACGTAGCAAGGGTGGCAAAGGGAGCAAGGGTGGCAAAGGAAAGAGAAAGAAGAAAGCGGCCGAAGAAGCCGATTCAAGCGATCAATAGACAATATCAACACTTCATCTGAAAGCGTCGAGACACTCACTCCCAGCTTGGGACTGAGAATCAAGGCATACTAATCCGCCACAATTGTGGCGGATTTTTTTATGTCACGCGGGAAACGTCGTCGCGGAATTGTTAGATACGAATTGCAATGCCACCACTGATCGACTGATTGAGAACGCGAGATAATTCCGGGATGGCAGAAGGCCACGGCGAATCAGTTGTTTAAGTTAGGCAGATTGGAAGCGGAAAAGCGCGAGCCTTCGGGTATGCAATTCACCGGACGGCACGCGCCGTAACGCTTTTATATGAATTGCCGATTCGCCCTAGCCAGAAGGCTCTTTACCTTGCCTTGATCGATTCCACAGCGTTCTTCTGCTCGAGGACGGCATCAATTTCGCTGGCCAAAAGTCGCACTGTCGGCCCACGCATAATCGAGTAGTGGCTTCCCTCCACAATCGATTCAGTGACGCCCAACGTTGCATGATCCTCCCAAAGGCTTGCCCCCGATTCACTTTCGCTGGTCGCCTCGCTGGGCCACCAAAGATGTAGAGGGCAGTCGATTTTAGGCGGCTGGAAGTCTGCCAACAGATTGCAATGAGCCAAGAATGTGTTCGCAAATTTCGACAACATCGCGACTTCGGCGGAACCGCTTGGCAGGTATCCCATCTCATCGATTTGGTCCATCACATCTTCGGAAGACATGGACTTGTCTGCCAAGCAAGCATCGACCAAAACGGCAACATCCTTCTGGACCGTTTCAATAGGTTTTGCGGTTAGCATGCCGATGCTTTGAAACTTGGTAAACACCTGTTCCAATCGCAGACACAACTCGCGCTGTGAAGTTTCAGCGGCCACGGTCCAACCGGGATTACTGTCCACTAAGCCAAGGAACGAGACGTTTCGCCCAGCCGCATGAAGCTCTTCTGCAATGAGAGTCGCAACGAATCCTCCCAGCGAGAAACCAAGAATGAGGATGTCGCCGTAAGGGCGTTTGGTTTGGATAATTTCGGCGTACGCGCGTGCGAGTTCATGCAACGAGGGAAGTTCGGATGCTGCCCCACAAAGCATACGCGACTGAATCCCAAAGACAGGACGGTCAGGCGCAAGACGTGTAACGAGCTTGCGATAGATCCCAACGTCTCCACCCGAAGGATGAATACAGAAAAGCGGCGTCTGATTCCCTTGTGCGCGCAAGGTAACGAGCTGATTCAACTCGAGTGTCGTCAGGTCGGTCTGATTCAGCTCTGTGAGGCGAGCCGCTACCGACAATTCGTTATGCTTGTTCGCAAAAGTAGCCTGATTCATTCCAGTAGTCTTGCTTGCAGGTGTATAAGTCGAAGGTGTCTGATCTGGCATTACCCGAATCGAATCGGCCGTGATTCAAATCCCGGCGTTTGTTGCCAGCGGTCTGTGCAGTAGGCGATTGAGAATTTTAATCGCGATAAAACAGTGTAAGTCAAAAAAACTAGCCCGACTTCGACGAACACGACTTTTCATTCCTTTCGGGAATTCGCCAAAAAAATTCGGCAAATCAAGGAAAACCGCAAGGAAGGTGTCCTAACGTCCGTTGCCATAGCATCAACGAGCGACAGATTACCGCAGGCTGGTCCGTGAACCAAAATGAACTTACTGCGGGGCTTTCGGCGGCTTTCCGCGCAATAACCAAACTAGCGCGGGAAGCATCAGAATGTCAGCCACCAATGCCATTACCAGCATGAAGCAAATCGCCATGGCAAAGTGCCTGACGACCACCATTTCGGTGAAACCGTAGACGATCAAACCAGCGCAGCCAATTAGTGTCGTGTGTAGCATCGCCGGTCCACATTGCGCGATAGCCTTGCGAAGCGGTGACGCAACGTTGCCACCGGTTCCGCCGAACTCACGAAAGCGGATCAAAAAGTGAGTCGTATCATCGACCGCGATTCCTAAAGCCACACACGCCGTCATCGCCAATGCCAAATCAACAGGCCAATCCATCCAACCAAGTAAACCAAAAAGTACGGCCACTGGAAAAAGGTTGGGCAGCATTGCGATCAAGCCCAGAAACAACGATCTCAGCACGATGACCAACACGGGAGTGATGATCACAAACGCCAAGAAAAAATTGCGAAGCAAATCCTCTAACAGGGTGCCTTGGGCGCTATGAAATAAGTGCGTCTTCCCGGTGTAGAGAAGGCGGATTGGCGATGAGAGAGACGCAAATTGCGCATCCATTAGAGCATCATTCACGGATTGCTCGGCCGTTTCGAGAACGAGTGTCTTCAAGCTTTCAAAATTCGTTTCTTCGGTGAACGGGAACCGTAAACTAATTCGCCAAGTCTCGGACCGACCATCAACATTCAGAAATCGGCTGTCGGCAAACTGGCTCCGGTAATTATCAATTTGACGTTGGTAGACGTGCCGCTTAACAAATGACGACAGTTTTTTCCCCGAAGGTTCCCGGGGTAGGTAATTGAGGACGGAACACGATGGCCCCACCGCTGACAAATCCGCGAGACTGCGTTGGATTTTAGACACCAGTTTGGCGCGAACATGAAAGTCCTCGTCCGTCACATCCTCAAATTCAACCAAAAACTCTGCCTGGTCGATCGGTCCCAATCGCGCTTCCAATTCAGTAATCGAAACGATCATTTCGGAGTTTGGGTCAAACAATTTCTCAACGTCGACGCTTGCCGACAACTGAAATAGGCCTGCCGTGGCCAGCAGCATGACCATCACCCCCGAAATCGCCAACAACCACCTGTGCTTTTGAACTTGCAAGCCAATGATTGTCCAAAAACTACTTGTGCGCGATCGCCGCGCCATTTTCATCTGGCCGGCCCCGCCAAATCGACACAACAGCCATGGAACAATCACTAGTTGAAACAGAAGTGCAAACAGGGCGCCTGTTGCACAGAAACAACCAAAGTTCCGGATCGCGGGAAAACTGCTTCGCGCCAGTGAGAGCATGCCAACGGCGGTCGTCAACGTCGAGATACAGCAAGGCTTCCATCCTATCGCTACCAACCGGCGGGGATCACCAATCGCATCAAGGCTATAGTGCACCAGATGGATGCTTCCTGAAGTTGCCAAGATATAAACTAGCGCAGGAATAATGGACATCAGACCGCCATATTTCAATCCGAATATCGGCACGATGGCAACACTACAGGCCGCCGCGATGCCTGCCGCAATGAATACGATCGTCGATAGGTAGAAATCCTTGAGACAGTAAAGTGAAACAAATGACGCCAACAGGACTGAGGGTATTAGGAAAAACCGAAAGGAATTTTTCATTTGACGATCGACGTTTACCCCCACATAGGGATAACCACCAAACGTAACATCCTCAATCGCAAGGGCTGGAGTCTGATCAATCGCCGCTTCAACCAACTTGAGTGATTCCTTACGATTGGTCGAGCCATCTTGTGATAGTTCGACAACCGCCAATGTTTGACTGGCATCCTTGACGCCAAAGAAAATCCCCTTGAACCGCTTCTCAATCGCTCGTCTTGTCAGCCGGTCATTGACCGTCAGATCGTCAATGAGCTGTGCTCCACTAACGACAGACTGGATCAGATTTTCTGAATCTTTTTCGACAACCAGTCGCGTAAATTTTCGCAAACGCGGGTCATCAACAGTGCAGTCGGTCCATGTGACGACCAAGAAATCGTCCGAACCAAACTTCTGACGAAATTCGTCAAATTCAACGCGCGCTGCTGAGTCGTCTGGCAACCACTGCAGCACGTCTTCGGTATTGGACTGTAGACGCGCAAACCCAAATGCGCAAAAGCAAAGACTCAATAGAAGCAAGACGACGCCTAGGACATCGAAAACTTTTGATTCGCCAGATTCAGTCAAGAAGTTCGACAAAACATCAATGAATGGTTAAAAAACAATTGGCTCGCGCACACAAACATGGCTGGGCCTTCCAGTTGCAAATTGGTGGCAGAACAGTCTGCAGCTAGATAGATAAATAGATTAAGAATCTATCCCGCCCCCCCCGAATCCTCGTGGTAGATTGGACACGCCTGTCCGACCCGAGGTTTCAAGACAGGTACCAGGCTAAGTTTTGCAGTGTTGGGCCGCGAAGTCTCTAGCAAACTATCCGGTTTTCAAATTTGGGCCTCATTGATACCGAAATCAGCCAGCGTATCTTCCGCTGTCGGCAAGGTCCCCTAGTCGTTTCGATCGGAACCTCTGCCCGCGACCGTCCTATTGAGGTACTCCGGAATCTGGAAGTTAGTCACGAGAGGCGTTCTGATTCGATTTTTACGGGCCAGAGTTCACTACAGAAATCTAATTTTTTTTGCCGGAAGTGGAGGTTTAGGCTATGCCCTTCATGAAGCATCTCCTCGCCGCGATCATCTATTCTCTTTTCCATTGTTTGCAAACGCCTTCGTCAAAGTGGTAGAGGCACATCACCTGTTCGTCATTTCCCAACGACCGTTTGGGTTGGAAGTCCTCTTGGTACGTACGGCCTGAGAAATCCGGACTTGTGAGATGCGTCCTTGAAATGCATCGTTATGGCGGCCCTTTGAACCAATACGAAGCTGAATTCCATTTAAAAACGGCGGTTCGAACTTAGTTGAGGTGGCCACCTTTTTGCCGTTCACAAACAGCATTATCTTACCCGACGAATAAACGCAGGCGGCGTGAGACCATTCGTTCCATACCGCAGGTTCGGATGAGTCGGCGTCGTAACTAAGTTTCGGCCACGGGTCAAAGATTTGGCACGTCCAAAACCATTGCTGATCGAAATTTTTATCCGAGGATATATACTTTCGTCGCGAATGACGATCACCCGATTCTTATCGGATTGCTTACGCGGATTCAGCCACGCCTCCATCGTCACAGGCAGCTTTCCGTTGACACTATTGCTCGGGTTGATCAATCCACCACGCGCATCGATTCACTGGTTCATTCGCTGGGACAGCAACTATTTGTGATGGACGCCAAATGTTATGATTTTGGCAGGCGCGTTTGGCGCCCCTCCAACACGACTCCGTCAGGTTTTTCACAATGTCAAATTTTTCTTCGTCAGCAACGAAAGCTGCGTCAGTCTGCCTCGTCACCGGTGGTACCAGTGGAATCGGGTTGGCGACAGCGCGATTAATGCGACGGCAGGGGTATCGAATCGCAATCTGCGGAAGAGATGCTCAAAAACTGGCGGCGGCAAAACAACAGCTGCTTGAAATCAACACCGCAGAATCGGAATCGCACCAACAAGTCATGATCGCCGCGCAGGCCGACCTGAACGATGTTGATCAAGCGACACAGTTTTTTGAACAAGTCCTCGCCGATCTTGGCACAGTGGATGTGCTGGTCAACAACGCGGGAATGGCCCCACTGGAGAAGTTCGAAGAAATCACTTCAGAAACGTTTGAAGCACTCGTCAACGTCAACGTCAGGTCTGGATTTTACTTGACCCAAAAAGCTTGGCAGCACATGATCCGTTCCGGTGGCGGAACGATCGTGAATATTTCGTCGATGTCAGCCATCGACCCATTTCCGGGATTTAGTCTCTATGGCGCGTCCAAAGCATGGATGGATTTGATGACGCAGGCACTTGCCGCTGAGGGAGAACCGCACGGCATTCGAATTTGTTCGATCCGGCCGGGGGCGGTCGAAACGCCGCTGCTGCGGGGGCTGTTCCCAGATTTCCCGGCCGATCAGTGCGTGCCACCAGAGAAGATTGCTGAAGTGATACTGGGCTGCGTGCAGGATCCGAAAAAGTATCCGTCAGGACAGTTTTTCCCTGTGCCCCATCAACCTGACGCGACGGTTTGAACCTATATGATTAAGCTCTCTAGAGAAATTAGATTTGCGTTGGTGCCGTCGGCGACTGAGTTTGAGCGTAAACCTTCCAATTCATGGGCCGGCTGGCCTGTGACCACCAGCATCGTGCCGCAACTGAAGTTATTGGCGCAGATCGAGGGGACTCCTGATCCCCTCACCGGGTACGTCTGCAACGTCGCAGATTTGGACGCAGTGCTAAGAAGCATCGTCACTGAACACTTGATTCCCCAACACGGCGACGCCCCTCATCTGATCAGCGGTCCGTTTCTGTTGGCCGAAGTATTCCAACAGTTTCAGAAACGCTGGCAATCACCTGAACGGATTGTTTCGTTATCTCTAAGACTCTCCGACCAGCTTTCCTTTACCCTTGAACCTGAGAATGCAGATATGCTTCAGATGACTCAACAATTCGAATTCTCGGCGGCTCATCGATTGCACTGTGACAGCATGACGGACCAAGAGAACCAAGACACGTTTGGGAAATGCAACAACCCGGAGGGACACGGCCACAACTACGTGTTTGATGTCACCATGGAGCAGGACGTCGGTATCGCAATTGACCTTGAAGGACTTCAGCAACTGGTCAAGGCATCTGTCGTTGATCGTCTAGACCACAAGAACCTTAACGAGGACATCGAGTATTTCCGACAAGTCAATCCCAGCGTGGAGAATATCTCGATCGTCGTTTTTAACTGGATCAAAACTAGCTTAGCCGAATCAAATTTCGGCGGAAATTTGGTTTCCGTAAAAGTCTACGAGACGCCCAAGACATGGGCTGAATTTAGTGGTTAGTTCTTCGCCAAAAGACGGCCGAGAAAACAATTTCCGCAGTGACTGAAATCACGATTCGTTGCCTCTGGTTCAATTCCGCGCGACTCGCGAGCGCGTGAACCACTAAGAATCGCAAACACAGAAACCAAGCCTTTCTTAAGTCTCCGATTCTCTTGCCAGATTGGTTTCGCAAACTCACTTCAAACGCTCGCGCAAATCGGGAATGATGCACTCCGGCACAAATTTGGCTAATTGCTCGTCAGTGGCCAGCGGCGTAAGTTGTTTGATCAATGAACTCGAAACGTGAGCGTACTGGTGGTCCGCCATCAAAAAAATGGTCTCGATCTGATCATTCAATTTCCGGTTTGCCATCATCATTGTGAACTCGCCTGCAATGTCCGTCATCGGTCTCACGCCGCGAATCGCCACCGACGCACCACATTGCTCGACAAAATTGACCGCTAACCCGGAAAAGGTCTTCACCTCTAGATTGGGAATGCCGGTCGTAGCACGATTCAACAGTTCTAAACGCTCATCTGGGGTAAAGAGCCCCTTTTTCTGGCTGTTATGCCCGATCCCAACGACAAGCGTATCAACCAGTTTGCTAGCCCGCGCGATGACGTCTAGGTGGCCAAGTGTGACTGGATCAAAGGATCCGGTGTAGACAGCGATGTTCATCTCTTTAGTCCTGTATCAACTACAATCGTCAGAATTGGACGCACCAGAAGGCTAAGTCGACTTCGATGCTCATCGCAAAGCTTCCCAAAGCTTACAAAGCTAGAAAATTAGTGCGTTTCGATGCCTTTGACGGATTGTCCCGCCGTGACACCTAAGTTTAACTAATTATACTGATAACCAGTCGGCGGTCAGCGCTTTGCTAGAACAAATCTCACTCGAGTGTGATTTCGTCCCAGTTATGCGACGATGACTTCCAATACAACGATAGAAATTCAAGACTTTTCCCCAACCTAACCATCTCACGGAGTAGTTGCTGTGCCGAAAGGGCTTTGCATCACGGCTTTGACGATCTCAGTGATCGTGCTTGTTCTATTCTTGGCTGACCTGATCTTAGGTTTGGCGGGAATGGAGAATCTTGCTCCGTTCAAATACGACAACATGGTGATGGACATCATCTTCATCATCTGCTCAGGGAGCTTGGCCGTTATGAGTTGGTTCACGTTCCGCGAACAGGTTTAGACTGGCCATTCAAAGTCGTCCCCACCAAGGTCAGCTCACCCAAATAAGCCAACGATTACGTTGTCGCGTTTCGCACCATGCGGAATCAAAACGAAATCTCGATCGAAGCGAAATCTCGATCGAAGCTTTTTTTCTCTTGATCGCCATGGGTGGTTATGCCCGATCCAGCCGACCTTCGAAATAACCCCAGAATTGTTAACGCCACTCTACCTGCGGGCCGCGCGCTAACGCCTTGGCAACGTGGTTCCCTTACGAGCGGGCATTGTCGTCCCGTTTTGATAGCGTTGTTGACGCGCGGGCAAGGTTGATCCATTGACTCCACGTGCAGGCAAACTTGTGCCGCGCGCCGGCAGGCTGGTTCCCATCCGACGAACCGGCATCGTTCCGCCTCGGTTAGCGGCCGTCGGCAGGCTCGTACTTCTGCGTTTCACATTTTGGCCGCCCTTACCAGCCATCGACATCCAGTCGGTTGGCTTCTCAGACGTCTGTTGCGATCGCGCTGACTTGGTTTTGTTATTCGACTCGTCCACCTTTCCTGGCAGCGTAGTTGAGTTCCATTCGGCAGGCTGGTATCGCTTGTCTTCGCAACCGACCGACACGACCACAAAACACAAAACGACAGGCAAAAACAAGAAATTGAATGATTGCATTGGAAATGAGCTGAAGGGAATATGTCAAAAATTGGCAACGCTGACGCGTTAGTAATGTGGGGCGCACTTCGATCGCACTAGAGACTGCTATCGTCCAAACCGCCTTCACGGAGCTCGCGTGAATCACAATCTAACCACGCGCCGTCATTTTTAAAGGCAAAGTTGACGGGTTATAGGTTTTTTTCGCCAAAGAGCAATTTCGAATTGGCAGTTTCGTCTCGTGAAGCTGGAAAATTGCGGAGTGTGCATTTTGCTCCAGCGCCGTATGGACGCGCCAAAGCATCCCCAGCGCAAACGTCAAACTTTAGCTGACTGTTGTGCAGTGCCTCAATCTCACGTCAGTAGCAACCGTCACTACGTCCACATCTGGCATCAGCAACACTCCCCCGAGAAACATGCAGGACAGCACGAGCGGAGGTCGATCCCTACGCCTGACCAACTAAACAAAGGATTGTTTGGCAGAGTCCTTCTGCTGAATAGCGTCGATCAACTATGAATTTTTCAGAGCTAACGGATGGCTCTGCCAGTTGATCGAAGAAAAGCTCGCTGAGAGAGCTGCGCAAAACAACCCCCACAACAGCGTCTGCTGCTACCCGCAACAACGAAATCCCTCATCGGATTGCGTCGTAGCGCCCAAGGTGGAGACGGCCAAAACACCCACGGCGTCGGGAGGGAGTTTATCGTTTTCTCAGCGTACTTAGAAACGGAGACTAGTCATATGAATTTGAAAATTGCTGCGATGCTGTTGATCAGCGTCTTCATGTCAGCGAACACCAGTTACGGCGGCGACTTACTCGACCGCATGCTGGGACGAGCCGGTTGTTCGTCCTGCGCAACACCAGTTGACAACAGCTGCGGCTGCGGAGGCGGAGGCCTCATGGATAAACTTAGCTCGCGCGGTAGCGATCAGTGCTGCAGCGGAGACGTACTGACAGTCGATTCAGACGCCGGCTGCGGTTGCGAAGCAGCCGCTCCAAGCCGCGGTTGCGACAACGGAGGCGGCCTGTTGGCTCGTCTCTCTAGCGGCTTGGGTGGGTTGAAGCGCGGTTGCGGATCAGCTCCCGCTGTTGAAGCGTCGCCGTGCGGTTGCGAAACTGCACCGGTGGTGGAAGCATCGCCATGCGGATGCGAGGCTGCTCCCGTTGTTGAAACTTCAGCTTGCGGCTGCGATGCTGCTCCCGTTGAAGCCGCACCATGCGGGTGTGAAGCTGCTCCAATGGTAGAAACTTCTGCATGCGGCTGCGAAGCGGCTCCTGTAGAGTCAAGCTGTGGATCAGCCGGCGGATTTCTAAGCCGCCTTCGTGGAATTGGACACGGATGTGGTTCTGCTCCGGCCGTTGAAGCTTCGGCTTGTGGCTGCGAAGCGGCTCCCGTTGTCGAAGCGGCTCCTTGTGGAGTTGCCGCTCCTGAGGCTGCCCCAGCAACATGTGGTTCGCGTCTGTTTGGCCGCCTTGGGTGCAATTCTTCTCCTGAAGTTTCATCAGGCTGCGGCTGTGACGCTGCTCCAGTTGTTTCTACATGCGGATGCAACGAGCCTGCTGTTGGCTGCGGAGCGACTGGTTCAAGTCGACCGAAGCTAAGCCTGCTGGATCGTTTGCGTGGCAATCGAATCCCACGCGACCGTGAGGGAAAAGTCATCGGTGTTTCCAATGATGGTTGTAATCCACCATGCCCAGTCAAGGCAGCTGATTGCGGCTGCAATACTGGTTACGTTATCGATACACCTTGCCGCAGTTGCAGTGCTTACGGCGATGGCGAAGTGATCTACTCTGACGCGATGCCAGTTAGCGGATGTGCAAATGGCATGTGCGGCTCAACTCCCGTTTACGGTGAAGGCGTTGCTCTTCCTGCTGCAGCAGCGACTATCGATTCAGGGTCAAACATTGCGGCTCCCGTCGATCCAGATGCCTCCGCAACCGAAGGCGTTATCGAAGCGACTGAAGCAGAGAGCTCGATCGAGCGTCGCAATGTCACTCAGCCAAGCGTCAGCGACGAAGAAAACGATCCTGTCGTTGATCCGGGTGCATTCCTTCCTCGCCGATCCAACGCGATTGGCAGCTAAAACGGATAGCTGATTAGAGGCTATTGAAAAAAGCGGTGTGGCTGAAAAAATGCGACGCCGCTTTTTTTACGTCTATGACTTACTTATTCGAGCTCTCTGAGGCCAAACTGCAAACGGCGTACCCCAACAAATCATCCTTCTCTTTAAAAAACTGGCTCAGCCGCTGCCGCAGTTCGGGAGTCGTCGCAATCTCAAACAGCCCTGGCGCAATCCCCACCGGCTCAAACTTGCCTGCCAATCTATCAAGCGCCACTTCTAGGCCCTCTCCCCGCCGATTCACTTTCACCAGAAAGGCCACTAAAGTCTCAACGACAGCCGGCACATCAAGCTCGTGGCAGCTGTTTGATTTTGCGTCGAAAAATTCGATCGCGGTCTGCAAATCGGTTTCCGATTCTCCCAACAATCCGGCGAACCAGACCAGATGATCGGCGAACGTTGATTCAAACGGCACGTCGCCGGGGTACTGGAAATCTGCCGGCAACCGAATCCCATACTGCGCTAAATCCCTAGCCATCGCCCAATGTTGCGGCAGAGAGACATTGCGGGACAATCGCACAACCGATGACAGGTGCGTTGCGTCCACATGATGCCCCGTCTCAGTAACGATCCACTTGTGGCGATTGAGCAACTCACCTAGAGAAACGTCAGGCTGCTTCCCAGCTTTCTCTTCGACTTTTTCTCGGGCTGTTTCTTCGGCTTGCCCCTCTCGCTGGGCAACGTCCAGCAACACCTTGCCAACAATATCTTGGTAGAAATGCTCAAGCAGTACGACGCAAACTTCCTCCAATGATTTTTGATCGAACTCCCCGTGTCCTGTTTTCACGTCGATGGTAGTGATCGCATTGCAGACGCCGTGTTGCTCCAGCATTAACCGGAAACCATATCCCGGATCGACCCCTTGCCCCAAACCGATGTCGACGACGGCGTCTCGTGTTTCTTCGTTTAGCGGCACCTCACTCAGGAGCTGCTTCGCAAACGCGCGATCTCCCACAGGTTGGAGGTA
>CALKXO010000276.1 GCA_938003615.1 uncultured Pirellulaceae bacterium
TGTGATTTTTTCAAAACATTGCTTAACAAAGTCAGCCGTTTTGGCGATGGCCACGGTTAATGGCAGTTCAACCGGGGCTATCGCCCAAACGGCTAATAAAATCACAACCTCTCCGAGAGGGACATACTTCGCGGAAAGAAGCGGCTACCCATGGTACATAATCGCTTCAAGCTATTACGAGTTGGCCACTGAAAACCCAGAAGAATCTCAATTCAGAAGCAATACAAATGCTTCTCACCTCGCACCAAGATGTTGTCGCCCATTGGGATTGGCGAGCCGATTACCGACTCGCCTAATTTGTGTTCGGTGATCTCTTCCAGTTTTCCATTGGAAATGTCCGCGACGAACATCGCGCCATCCTCTCGTATCGCGTACAGTTTTTTCCCCGCGATCAGCGGCGACGAATAAAATTTCTTCCGGTGTTTTGGGAATTTGCCCTCCCAGACAGCTTTGCCCGTCGAGGGATCGATGCACTCGAACTCACCCATGTCACGCAACAAATAAACGTTGCCGTTGAGCGTGGCGGGCGATGGAACGAACGTTCCGGTGTCGTCGCGTTTCCAAAGATGCCCGGTCGCAGTGACATCACCGCCGCCCTTGAGGCTGACACCGTACAAAAGCGGAAGGCGACGGTCGTTTCTTCCTGCCGCGACGACGGCAATGTCGTTAACGACTACTGGCGTCGCGATTGATGGCCACTGTTCCGTTTTGTCCGGATTGAAATTACCACAAGACCAATAAGACTTGCCGGTGCTTACGTCATGCAGCGTCAAATGTTCGGCCCCGTACACCAACAACCTCTCCACTCCGTGGACGTTCAAGACGACAGGAGTCGCATAACCGTGGTCGCCCTCGCGCGGTGTTTTGAAATTGCGAGCTTCTTTCCAAACGACTTGTCCGTCGTTTTTGTCAAACGCAGCCACCCAAGAATCACCCGCATGCATGCGAGCCATGATGACATTGTCCTTGCTCAACACTGGCGAAGTTCCGTGATCCCAAAACAAGTCTGCTTTGCCGTAAAGCTCGGTCAGATTTTGTTGCCATCGTACGGTTCCATCAAGATCAACAGCCGCGAGGGTGCCGCTTTTGAAATACACAAACACTGCGCTACCGTCACTGGTCGGCGACGCATTGCTGCCGGAACCATTGCGGTGCTTGCCAGCATCCTGTTCGCCAAAAGGGGTTTGCCACAGTAGCTTGCCGGAAGGATCAAAACAGGCAAGAGAGTCCTTGCCGTCAGACGGGACGGTAACAAAGATCCTTTTGTCTACAGCGATGGGCGTCGAGCAACCCTTGCCGGAAAGCTTCGTTTTCCAAATCGCTTTTTTCGGGTTGAGCGCTGAGGGAAAGTTCCGCCCGGAGATACTTCCATTGTCGGCTGGTCCACGCCAATGCGGCCAGTTGGCTGTAGCGTGCGTTGATGTTTCCACCGCCGTTGTTTTCACCGCCGATGTTTCGATCAGCGGAGGCGTTTGAACTACTTGTCCATGGGCTGCCGTTTCAACCACTGCCGCATGAACTAAAAAACAGGTGCATACGCCAAACAATCTCCAAGCATTGACTGATTTGATGGGACGAACATTCATAGTGTGGTTGCTCATGGAACGAAGAATGGGATGGAGACCAAGGGACCGATGATTAATTAGTCTAGCGATTGAACCGCGCACTTCAATTTAGGGGACGCTCGTGTCGTGGGCGGACCTGTTTGTTCGGGGGATTTGAGCCAGTTGACAAAGAGTCCGGTTGGAAAAATTTTTCTGTGCCAATGACGATTCAAAGCATGCTCAAACCCGCTTTTTTCGTGTCGATGGTATTCTCTCTCACTAACAGCCCCTATAATCCAAAACTGACAGCATCTTCCGGTGCCAACATTGCGAATGAAAAATAGCCTGAAGGGGTGGATGAACTTGGGGCTCTTCCAGCGGTGTCGGAGTTTGGTTAAGGAGTTTTATCTTGCCAAGTGTTCCTAGCGCCACGCGATTATTGCTTTCAGGTTCTTGCGGGCTGAAGCCGAATTTGGCTGATTTGACCGCAGTAAACAAAACAATTTGGATCAAATAAGGAACCACAGAATGTCCATCAATATCATGTCAATGGTGAAAGACGCCGTATCGCAACAAGTAATGAATAAGATCGGCGGCATGATTGGCCTCGACCAATCGAAGACTTCGTCCGCATTCGAAATGGCAGCCGGTTCGATTCTTGGTGGCTTGATGAACAAAGCCTCATCGCCTGCCGGTGCTGAAGCGGTCTTTGGCGCGGCTCAAAAGCAGGATACAGGAATCCTTGACAAGCTTGGCGATCTGCTTGATGGTGGCGAAGCGACCGACAACTTCCAAAAGCAATGTGGTGGCATTCTGGATATGGTATTCGGTTCTGGTAACCAACAGGCCCAAGAAGCTGTCGGCAGCTCGTTGGGATTGGGCTCGGGCATCGTTGGCAAATTGATGTCTATGGCCGCTCCAATTTTGATGGGAGTCATCGGTAACTATGTGAAGAGCAAAGCTCTCAATGCCGTTGGCCTCGGTAGTTTGCTGGGTGAGCAAAAGTCGCATCTTGGTGGACTCTTGCCGTCGAGCCTGACCAACAACTTGGGCTTCGGCAATTTGTTGGGTAGCGCAACAGCCGCCGCATCGAACGTTGCTGGAGCCGCATCGAGTGCCGCCGGTAGCGTAGGTAACGCGGCGTCTAACGTTGCTGGTGCCGCATCGAGTGCCGCCGGCGATGCGGTGGACGCTGGGGGTGGACTATTGAAAAAGATCTTGCCACTTGGGATTCTGGCGGCCGTCTTGTTTGGGCTTTGGCAATTTGTTCTCAGCCCGATGATGGGCAATGCCGTCCGAGACGGCGTCGGTGCTGTTGGTAACGCTGTTGGAGGTGGAGTGAGTGCAGTCGGCGATGGTGTAGGAGCCGTGGGGGGAGCGGTCGGCGATGGCGTCGGGACGCTCAGTAGTGGGCTAAGCATCCCTGGCTTTGATATGTCTGGCGTAGAAATGTCAGTACTCGGTGACAAAAAGGATGCCCTGATGGGACCGATTGGTGACATCACCAAAGGCTTCGGTGGTTTGGCGACTGGCGGCGAAGAAGCAGCAACTGGCCTTGCTGATAAAATCGGTGGCTTCGGCACTGCCCTAGAAGGGATGGGCATTGGCGATATGGCGGGCCCTCAGAAAGCCGCGGTTGGCGGAATCTTGGGTCAGTTCTCCGGCGTGATCGAAGGTCTGCTAGCCAAGGTGCCTGGACCTCTTCAAGGAATCGTCAAACCAGCCGTCGACAAACTGATGGAAACCATCAGCGGGTTTGGCCTGTAAGAAACCGCAGCGGAAATAGTTGTTAGCGAAATAGAAAACGAGAAAGCCCGAGTGAATTCATTCGGGCTTTTTTACTTGGCTCTTGAAATACTTATGGCAGCGACCTGCTATCGAACTTTTAAAACAAACACGGCGTCTTCGCACTGATCATCGATCGCCAGAGGGTTTTCGATGTCGTAATCGAAATCGAAGACATCGACTATCTCGAATTGCGGGACTTTGTCGATCAGTCGCTCAAACTGAGGCCAGGTGTAAGTACGAAATTTTAGTTGGTCGGTGATCCGAAATTTCTTGTCCGACGTTTGTACGTCAAAGGAGATGCCAAGAGTTTCAATTCGCCGGCGCTTGTTACGCTTCTGTAGCCACATGCCGCTATCGACTTTCAGGCCCCCTTCTTCGGCGCTCCAGTATTCTTCTTCGCAAGCGTCGACGCCAATGGGGGAAAGGTGAAAGCCAAGTACGTAGATGCCGCCTTTGACAATGGCGTTGGCCATACAGTTCAAATGTTTGACCGCCAGTTTTTCGCTTTCTAGATGTCGAAAACTGTTGATCGTGTTGAAGGCGGCCTGTACGGGTTGATCCAAAGCGAATTGAGTCATGTCCCCAACGACTGCGCGTTGTTGCAAGCCGTGTCGCGTTAAACGCTCATTGCAGAAGTTGATCGCTTTGTCATTCAGGTCGTTTCCTGATATTTCGTAACCCGCATCGGCGAATCGGTAAATTAGCCGTCCTGTGCCACAAGCGGGTTCGAATAAGCGCGTGACTTTTCGGTCGACGTATTGTTCAAAACAGGCTTCGAGAAAATTAAACTCGGGCTCCCATTCTGCAGCGAAAATTAGGTCGTAATATTTCGGATGGTCATAGATGCTCTCTTCGATGTCGATCATGCGATGTGTTTGGTTCCGTGAGTCTGTTGGTGCCGTGCTAAAGAGATCTCTCTCTAATCTAATCAATCCGCATCGCGACGGCTATCACGTTAATCTGAACGTCTGAGTATCTCTAGTTGCCCAGCAATCGAGGCCAGTTAAACTAAGGTGCTAGGGCATTTCCGACGAAAATCGACCTCAAAATCACAAGGCTAACTATGGAACCGGCTTCTCTTGCTGAAATCAAGAAAACTCTGGTGCTCATGGAACGCAGTGAGCTGCTAGAGGCTTGCCTGCGATTGGCGCGATTCAAGAAAGACAACAAAGAGCTGCTGACCTATATGTTGTTTTTGTCGCAAGACGAGCAAGGTTATGCGAATTATCTGTGCGGGATCATTGATGGTCACTTTGACAAAACACCTAACGCTCACAAGAAAACACTGCGAAAAATCATTCGCTGGATGAACAAGTGTTTGCGTTTTTCCGGGGTTAAAGAAACTGAATTCCAAGTGCGTATGCATTTCTGCCAAGCATTACGCAATAGCGAAACGCCGTTTCGAAAACAGCGTGTGATGTGGAATATGTACGCGGGGCAAATCAAGAAGATTCGTAAGGCCATCGAGAAATTTCATAACGACATCAAAAGAGACCTAGAGCGAGACATTTCGAAATTGGAAACGTTCGATTAG
>CALKXO010000277.1 GCA_938003615.1 uncultured Pirellulaceae bacterium
TCATGTTGCGTAACCCCGTTGATGTTGTTCATGCGTTTCATTCCGAGTGTCTGTTCGCATATATTGAGGACGAGCCTGATTTCGAGAAAGCGTGGAAGATGCAGGACGAACGATTGTCTGGTCGGCTGCTACCGAACGATTGTGCCGCGCCGCAGTTCCTGCAGTATCGTGATGTCGCGAGCTATGCGCCGCAGTTGGAAAGATTCTTTGAACTCGTCCCGGCAGCAAACCGGAAGGTCATCGTTTTTGACGACTTCGCAGCCGACAACGCACAGTCGTTTCAAGAAACGCTGGAGTTTCTTGATCTTCCGGCTTTCGAAAAAGAGTCTTTTGAACGTGTAAATGCGTCCCACGACCACAAGTATCCTCGGTTCTCGAAGTTGATCCTCGCCCCACCTACGGCATTGAAGCCGGTTGTTGAAACGCTTCGCTATACGGCGCGGCAGTTTAAGGGCGGTTGGGTCGATCAAGCCAAGCATTGGTTCCGAAAATCAACAAAACGAGCTCCATTGTCGCCAGAATTCCGAGCGGAACTTTGTCAGTTTTTCGCCCAAGACGTACGCCGGACTTCAGAAATTCTTGGGCGCGATCTTAGCCACTGGTGCGGCGCTTCCCCAAAAACTGAATCGACAGACTCAACAAATCCCCTCTACGCGGAAGTCAACTGAGTGTAAACCTGTAGCTCAGCCCGAAACGCCAATTTGGAGGGAATGAACTCTAACGCGTTAGGGCCTTTTCAAACATCAATTTAAACATGAGTTAGTTATGAAGATCTTACAATTTGTCGCCGACGGAGCGCCAGGCGGTGGAACCAACCACGTCATGCAGCTTCTTAAGGGGCTGGGTGCAAACTACGAAAACGTTTTGCTGACTCAGAAGGATACGTACCTGTTCGATCTGGCGAAATCCAACGGCATCAAAGTCATTGGCGGCGACTTTTTTCGCGGTCGATTTGATCGTGCGGCCATCGCGACGGTGCGCGAAGCGATTGCCGATGAGCGCCCTGCTTTAGTCCACTGTCACGGTGGGCGTGCCGGATTTTTCCGCAGCTTCCTTTCGCGCGAGATTCCGACTACCTACACCGTTCACGGATTCCATCATGCTCAGAAGTCATTGGTACCCAAAACCATGGGGTGGGTAGGCGAGTACTGGACGATGCGGAGAATGGATCACGTGTTTTTCGTTTCGGACTACGATCGTCAGCTCGCTGTGAGACAGAGACTGCTACCAAGAACTACGTCGTTTCGAGTAGTTCACAATGGCATTGCGCCGTTGAAGCCTAACCCGACGTCTGAACGATTGGGCGTCGGTTTTATCGGTCGTTTCGTCTATCAAAAAAACCCTGAACTGTTTTTAGACGTAGTCGAACGTATGCCAGATCAAAAGTTTGTGATGGCTGGCGGTGGCGAATTGGACGAAAAAATTCGCGCTGATGTCAACAGCCGAGGCTTGGAAGATCGAGTCGAATTGCTGGGGAGTCTGGATCACAGATCGGCGCTCGAGTTTATTTCGAAGCTTGATGTCCTTGTGATGACTCCACGCTGGGAAGGTCTGCCGCTGCTGCCGTTGGAGGCAATGTTCATGAAAGTGCCCGTGGTTTCCACCGCCGTTGGGGGCATTCCAGAAGTCATTCAGCATGGCGAAACGGGAATGCTGTCTGCATCAGAGAACGCAGACGAGTTGGCGGGGCACATTTCAGACATCATCGCCGACAAAAAATTGCGCGATTCGATTGTCGAAAATGCGTTTGAGCGTGCCCACAAGCATTTTTCGCAAGACGCGATGTTAACGCAAATTCGCGATTCGTACGTTCGGACTCTCAGTTGCGAATCCACCTCTGAACGAGTGGCAACCACCGTCAGAGAACGCGGTCAACAATCCCCTGGTGTCTAAATTGGAAACATCGAGCTGCCGTCAGTGGCGGCCCGTTTCCAGATCAGGAACTGTTCTCGAGCGCCATCCCAAGTAGCTTGGTTGGGACGGATTTTCTCAATCCACCAATCGACTGAACGAACGGTTCGGTGAAGGTTATCGCCGAACTTGTCATCGATGCCCGACTTCCGACATGACACGGCACCATAAAACGTTCCGCCGGGTCGTACCACTCGGTCGATTTCGCTCAATGTAGCGTCGATGTCTGGTTCGTCCAGATGTTCAAGAACGTCGAACGAAGTGACCAGAGAAAAGTAGTCGTCTTCAAACGGGAGCGTTTGGTCGTCAAGTGTCTTGAGACGAGCCTCAAGGTGCTGCATGGAAGCAAGCCTTTCTTTCGCCTTCGCGATTGCCTGGTCGCTAATATCGACGCCGAAGGTATGAAAGTTAAACTGGTGGCCGGAGAGGTACTCGAACGCGAACCCGATTCCGCAGCCAACGTCCAATGAACGACCCGCCAAGTGCACCAGCGTGTGCTCTGCCTGCACGACTGCTCGGAAACCCGGAGAGTTCTGTGCCAGACCGTAACGCGCGTCGGTGTTGACGACGTCGTTGTAAATATCTTGGTAGTCAGGCATAGCTTACTTCATGAAGTCGAAGTCCATAGAATCGACGTACTCGCGATTCCAGTCACGCTGCCTCTCTTCGTAGTAGTGAGCGTTTACCATGCCAACATCGGCCGGGATGCGCTGGAATTTGAATAGCTGATCGTTCAAATAATCGCCCCCAACTTCGGCGACGTCGCCCGCTGCTTTGGTCGCTTGAACGACGTAGATAATATCGCGACGACGATTCGCGGCAACGCCCGCCTCGCCTTGCTTCAATGAAAAAGCGATCTCCATAAACTCTTCGCCAGCGAGTTCAACACCAATTGGCTCCGCAAACACTGTTCGCCGACCACGGACTTGAAACCAGGAGAACTCTCCCGTTGGGCCGGCCTTACTAGGATCGATGTCCGTCAATTGTTTGTCCGCACTTGCTTGAGCCGCAATCGCGGTCGCTGCCTCTTTTGCCTTATCAAACGCTTTTTGCTGGCGATAAAATTTAATGATCTCTTTTTTGCAATCTTCAAGCTCGGGAACTTCCGTCTCGCGCATTTCAACTGGCCAGTAAACGAATGCCTTGGTGCCATCGTTGTATACCGTCGGGGAATACACGTCTGTCGTATTGAAACGATCGAAGATGAGGTCTGCCAATGCATCGACCGAACGTTGCGTGAAGTTCAGTGTCTTCCCTAGCTCGTTTTCACGCAGTTGTTCGTTGTCAACCAATTCTGTCTCGCTCAAACGAAGCCCGTTTTGGTCGGCGATTGCCTGAAAGTCAGGTGCTGTTGGCTTTGGTTTGTCTGTGTTCCTTCCGTCGTCCCACAGAAGCAGTTGTTGGTTGTAGGTCTCAACTTCTGTTTCTGCGGTGAGCAACGCAATCCGCATTGCTTCAGACGCTTCCTGCCCTTTCAACTGCCGACGGATCAAATTAGCAACCTCTTTCAAAGGCTTTGCTCGTTTGATGACTCTCTCATTTTCGTCACCCAATAGTGGCCCGATGGAATCATCGCCGTCTGCCGAATTTAACATGTCGGCTAGACCACCTGCTTCGGTTTCGTCGGCGGAAGTTTCAGTATTCGCCTTCTCTGTCTCTGTCTCTGTTTGCTCGGCACCTGTTTCCTCAGTGGTGGCTTCGGTCGTGATTGTTACTCCGTCACCGTCGTCAGCAGCCTTTGGATCTTCCATCGCGGCCTCGGTAACAACGGCCGGTTCGACGGTAACTGGTTCGACGGTAACTGGTTCGACGGTAATTGGAGGAGTTTCCGCGCCTTCCTCTTGGGCAACCATCGATACGAACTGAAATTTGTTTGCGGCACGCACGTTGATCGAATTGTCCGGCGCTTCCGTTGACGGAACTGGAGCGGGATCGTCCGAACTCTCTGTTGGTACAGATTCACTTCCTTCATCTGGCGTCTCAGTAGGAGGCTCAGGCTGGTCATCTGGCACAATTTCCATGACCAAGTCTGACTCTTGGGAAACGAGCTCGTCATACTGAGCTTGGATTTCTTTGTCGGTTAGATTGGCGGAGGCTTTTGCCAGAAAGCTTTCGAAGTTACCCGCTAAGTACTGCATCTTCATGCGGCGTGGTGTTTTGAAGCCTGGCAACTGACCGGTAGGGTCTTTGAACTCGAGCTTGCCTTGTTCGTAGATGCTGCGCAGTTCTGATTGCGTCGGAGTCAACGAGTCGTCAACGTAGTCGCTAATAGAAACGGGAATGACTTGACAATCGATTTTTCGTGATGTTTTTCCAAAGTGTTCGATTGATTCGGTCAAATTGGGAACGCGCGGAAGGCCGGTCAACGAAAGTAGCATCATTTTTTGATTCAGCAATTCAACTTCAAGCTGACGTCGAATCGCAGCCATCGGCACGCGCCCGCCGTTAACGTCCCGGTTGATGTCCTTCATGACTTGAGGAGTGACCTCCGCGCCGCCGGCAGACATCGACAGATAATCGTCGATCATCGCGTTACTAACCAAAAGCCCCTCTTCTTTTGCTTTCTCGGCCATCAAGTGGCGGCTGATGATTTGCTCATCGACGTAGTCCTGCTGACCATCGCGAATGGGTGAGATTGGAGTTACCAAACTCACGTACTCGTCTCCACGGTCCTCACGCCCAAACTTCTCTAGGCCGCGTAGAAAGCGTGCTGTTCCAAAATGACGCTGAGTGAATTCGTTGATCTGGTTGCGGGTGAAGTTGCCGTTTTTCCAAGACGCCAGAACCGGATTCGCTCGAGCCCCACCTTGTCGAATGTCCGTAGTGAATTGCTCGAAGACAGCGCCAAGTCCAAAGAAAGCCATGCAGAAGATACCGACTGGTACCATGATCCAAATCGCGTTTCTGCGAAACCAATTGAGAGGCGAAGCCATTGAGTGATCTCAAAAAATGTAAGAACGGTTGTTTTTGATGTCGGGGCTGGCGACCACGCTTCAGACGCGGTAAAATCCTCGTGCCAGCAAAAACAAAATTTATCTTTGAGCGTCACATGGTTCAATGCCAATCCTTAAGCATTTTCCCGATTTCGTTTCGAAGCAGGCGGCCAAATCGCACCCGAACCATCAATCGGTGACTTGCCCTCGATCTTCACGAACAAGTCTTTTATTGTGCAAAGCACATGAGTGAATGACACCAGAGAGCCGGCTGAGTAAACCTCGCCAGAGGGCCGCGTGTGCGTTTCGTTTCAGATCTACTTAAAATTCTTTGCCACGAATCTCCGTCGCCAGAAGAGCGTTCCAAAGTGTTCTTCCAAAGTGTTCTTCCAAAGTGTTCTCAAACAGATTGAAATAAGTGAACAAATTTCATAGGAAAATCTTTGAGAAAATTAGAAAAAAAATTGGCTTGCCTACTGATTGGGTGATATCAATTTCGACCTTTTTAAAACAGAATATTTCGTCTATCCGAAGAAAGTTTTATCCTACCTAGAAAGTTTATCACCTATGTTCCCCTTCCCCAAATTTTCATTTTTTTGTGCGTTATTGGTTGCTCTGGTCTTCATGATCGAGGCCAGTTCCAACCTCCAAACTGTTTCGGCCGAAACGTACTACGTTAGCCTAGATGGAGATGACGAAAACCCCGGCACCGAAGCGCTGCCGTGGCGTAGCGTTTCGGAGTCCGTGCTTCGCCTTACTGCAGGCGACCGACTGCTGATTCAGCCCGGCGATTATCGCGACGAAGGCCAGATGTTCGTCAGGTCGGTCGACCCTGAGACTTTTGAGTACCTTCCCCTTGAAGGATCGAGTGAGGCCACGACTCACATTATGGCGGCGACAACAGAGCAACCTAGGATCTACGGCAGCTTCGATATTCGCGGCAGCCACATCGTTCTGTCTGGGTTGACGGTCGTAGGTGACCGTACAACGCCTAACCCTGGCGTTGGTGTTTTCGAAAGTCATAATATCACAGTGCAAAAATGTTGCCTTACCCATCATGGCGGTGGAGGAATTCTCTTCAATCAATCAGACCTAGTTAAAGCACATGCGAATATCTGCTATTTTAATGCGACGACCAACCCGGACCAACACAGCGGTATCTCGTCCTATCAACCCGTCGTGCGCACTGATACCGATGCGCAATACGGCGTCGTTTTTACAAAGAATATTTGTTTTGGAAATCGCAATGAGGTGCCGAATTCCGAAGGAAATGTGACTGACGGAAATGGCATCGCCGTTGACGATCACCGTTACACTCAGTTTAACGGACTGCTCGCAGACGTGATTGCTGGAACAACAGATCCTGCACTTTCAAGCGGCGACCCGAGAATCGAACTTGATGTCGAAGGGAATCCGCTGCCTTACAGTCGTTGTTCTGTCGTCGGCAAAAATGTCTGCGTGAACAACGGCGGACGTGGCATTCATGTTTTTCTCGCCGACGATGTGGTTACTTCAAGAAACATCTGTTTTTCGAACCTCGACTCAGAAGCGCTGCTCAACACTTTGCCTAGAGACGACGAAGGCGTGCCCTTTTTCCTCTGGGGCGAAATTAATGTGACGGATTCGAGGAACGTCATCGTCGTATGCAACACCGCATTAGCCGATTCGGTGGAAAGTGTCGGTGCGGCCGAGCAGTTTTTCGATCTGCAAGGAGAAGTATCCACCAACCGCTGGCGCTTCAACAGGATACGGAACTTTTCCACCGAAGGCGCGCGTGTGAGTGTGACCAACAGCGTCACTTCCGAACTTTTACCGCTGACCGAATAACGCTAACGTTCGTTTTGGGGAGCAACGATTGAAACTTGATTGGTTCTGGCGGCGTGTGAAAACGGTGGAGCCCCGAAACGAAAAACAAAAAGTGAAAGGCCATCAAACGGCGACGTTTGATGGCCTTTTACATTTACATTGAGTTGGTTGCAAAAACACAAACAAGAAAAACCAACGAAATTGGCTTTGAACTGCGTCGATGCTAGAATCTAATTTTGCTTCCAGCCATCTACATTGGCGATCCGTATGAGATCATACCGACGCAATTAAGCACTAGGTCATGAGTTTTCAGACACCATTAGCCGTTTTGGCAC
>CALKXO010000278.1 GCA_938003615.1 uncultured Pirellulaceae bacterium
AAATGAGCAAAGTCACACGCTGGGCGAAACGGGTTCAGCACTCCACATTGGAAACGATCGGCGAACTTCGCAGCTTCGCCTCTGGCTACCGCGAGTTCAAAAAAAGCGGCCGCACTCCAGACCAAGCTTACGCGAGCATGCGTCGGCTCTACAGTAAAACCAACGGTCGTTTCAACGACGCGATGGGAGGGCTCTGCAAAGTTCTGCACCGCAAACGGCCTTCTGATCTAACAGAAAGCCGTTTTGAAAACGCAAATTTGGCGGAAGTGAAACAAGTGGCGGCTTCGATTCGAAAGAATGGCTTCCACGTTTTCGACAGAACGCTTGATCCGGAGACATGCCAAAAGCTGATTCATTTTTCGCTGGCGCACCCAGCCAAAGCAGTTGCACACAACGGGGACTCCGTTCCTGAACATTCGGTCTTCAATCGAGACAACCCGCAATCGATTCGCCATCAGTTCGCCGCGGACGAACTTTTCCAAGACGAAACGATTCAAGAACTTGCGACCGACCCCTATTTCTTTTCGATCGCTCAGGAGTATCTCGGATTCAATCCCGTGTTTGACGTGCTGGCGATGTGGTGGAGTGCTCCAACCAACAATGAACAGCTTCAGTCTCGAGCCGCGCAGCTTTATCATTTCGACATGGACCGGATTAAGTTCGTCAAGTTCTTCGTCTACCTGACTGACGTTGGCCCTGACAATGGACCGCATTGCTACGTTCGTGGTTCTCACAAGCGTAAGCCAGCGGCGTTACTCAAAGACGGACGACTCAGCGATAAAGAAATCCTTGACTACTACCCAGCCGAAGACATGTTTGAATTGATAGGCAAGTCAGGCACAATTCTTGCGGTCGATACGCGCGGACTTCACAAAGGCAAGCCTTTGGTCGCGGACGATCGTTTGATCTTCCAAGTGCAATTTGCCGATTCGTTGTTCGGGCAGAACTATCCTTTGATCCATGCTCCAACTGATTTAGGACACCACCTAGCCGACCGAATCAACAGCAACAGACACTGTTACTCGAACCTAGTATTGGCCGATGATGCGGCGTCAAAATCTTAAAACCAAGTAGGGCCGGTTCCCCACGGCCAACAAGCGGAAAGCCAATGCCGTACAGAAAAACGCGACCGCACACTTCCCGATTAGAACAAATCAAACACTCAAACACAAAAGTCGTCATGAGATTGCTTCCCAGAATTCGAAATCGCCAGTCACTTCGGATTAATTCCGTTCGCAAGCTCGTTGGGCAAACCCGCCTCCGTTGGGCGATGGCGCGCAAACGTATTCAGACGCTTGAATCAGACAACTCGGTCGAAGAAACGATTCAACACAACTTGAAAAGCCTCAAAGACTTTTCCAATTGCCGAATCGAGCTTTTGATTCGCCCGCTTTCGGTGATTGAATCGGTGCGGCACGCTCGTTCCGTTTTACTCATCGGACCGCGAAATGAAAACGACTTGTTGATCGCCTCCACCTATCTCGACATCCCTCTGAACTGCGTGCGCGGACTTGATCTGATTTCTTATTCGAAGCAGATTGATCTCGGCGACATGCACGACATGCCCTACGAAGACAACTCGTTCGATGTTGTAATCTGCGGCTGGACGATGAGCTACAGCAATCAACCAAAAGTTCTTGCCGACGAGATGGCGCGCGTTTGCCGCTCCGGTGGCGTCTGTGCCGTAGGGGTTGAGTATTCGACGCTGGACGAAGCCGGTTATGAAAAGCTTCTTGGCTACAGCTTGGCGATCGAAGATTTGAAAAGAATTAACTCGGTCAAGCAGATCAACGATTTGTTCGGCGCAAACCTCGACCAAGTCTTTTTCTCGCACGATTCACCGCTCAAGCAAAGCCATACTGCTGAGGGTAAGGTCGACTTCCCGTCGAGTGTGGCTTCGATTTTTTCCATCGCAAAATAATATGGGTGGCCTTGAGTTTTCGTGCTGAGTTTTCGTCTACTCCATCTTCCGGCGTAGCACTAGCAAGATTATGACGAACTCGTCTCACCCATATCGTTTGAAGAAGGGCCTGCGCTTCGTCCAGTCACTTCCACCAAGTCGCAAACGCAATTCCATTACTGCAAACAAGATAGAGTTTCAAAGTGATCTTCTTCTCTGTCTCTTCTGGTGCTCCATCGGCCGATTGACACTTGATGCAACTATTGGTCTAGGTCGTTCGCAAAGCCAGCTTTTATCCCCGTTGAAATTTCAAACACGAATCACCAATAATAGAATGCTTCTACTCAATCTTTGAATAGCATCGCGGTGTCAGGTGATATTTGATTAGTGGAGATTGGCAGCAATTAGTGTTCGCCGCTCACGTCGTTTGTCTTTGACCGACGCTCCTGCTATCGCTAGCGTCACGTGCCTAAACCGAAGCGACGTTACATTTGCGGGCACCCCAATTGCACTTCAACGCAATGGTTTTATTAGTGTTCACTCGGGCAATTCCAATTTACAGATGGTTCGAGCTATCTGTTTTAAAACCTGAAGTTTGCTGAACTAGCAGTCGCGAATATTTTCTCAACAAATTTCGCACCATCTAAGTCGTCACCGCGTATGAGTTCGACAATGTTGCTACTCGCTTGGCGTCGCAGGATGCGGGCACTAAAGCTGAGTGGTTTCGTGAGGCGCCTCGCCTCGAACGCTTCCGACTCAATCGTTGCCAAGCCGACCGTAGGTTTGGATGGGAAGAACACTCTAGTTTTAGGAGACGCATCATGGGTAAGAAATACAGAAAACCAAGCAGCAATCGACGCGCGAAATTTCACAATCAAACAAGCTTCACGCGGCTTGAAAACAGGAACTTGCTTTTTGCCGCCGGGCTTATTGACGGCCCGGCGATGGTCGTCGATGCTTACGAACCACCCGCAACTCAGGAAGTTTCTTCCTGTGAGTGCAACTGTGTGGCGCAACAGACTGGGATGGGAATTGCACAGCAGTTAATGAACGCCCTCGATTCCGACGGTGACAACATGCTGTCCATGGCGGAACTTTCAGTTCTAGACAATCTCAACGGAGTTTCAGACGCCAACGAACAAGTCGTTGATGTGACTGAGTTTGAAATGGTTGATGAAACCGTTGAAACGACAGAGCCCGACGAGTCAGGCGGCGAGGTAACCCTCGATGGCGCGGAGACCAATCCGATCGATGAAGCCTTAACGGAAGCTGAGAACGAAGGTTTGGTGGATGCTCCCGAAGTCGACTCAGGCGATGTCGAATCGGAAGTTGATGTCGATCCTGAAGCCGGCGCAGGAGATGTTGTTGACGTAACGGACGTCGTAGAAGACACCGATGCCGAATGCGATAAAGGAGGCGAACAAGAAGACGATGGCGAGGAATCTGACGTTGACGTGGAAGCCGTTGATGAATCATCTGAAGACGAAGCAGAGGCTGACCAAATACTCGACTCCAGTGACGACAGCGATTCCGCGGAGACCGACGTGGAGGACGTTGTCGACACTATCGATGCAGAAATCATTGTCGACAGCGAAACAAACGTTGGCGACGACGGCGCGGTTGAACTGGTTGGCGACGACGGCGCCGAAGGTGATGTCAGCGTTGATGAAAAATCTGAGGCGGGTAACACCGCTAACCAAGGCGCAGAGAGTGACCAAACTGATGTGGACGACGTCGACGTTGATGAGGACGCCGACATCGATCCAATCGACTTCAACACCGACTCAACCATCGTCGGTTCAAACGAAACAGGTGCAGAGGATGGCTCCGATGACTCCAGAAGCGATGAGGATCCTTCAACGCTTAGCGGCGACAACGGAGACGGTGAATATAATTTGGCTGGTGATTGTGGTGAGGAAGCCTTAACGTCCGCAGAGGCGGCCGATGAACTTTTGGCAACCTTTGACACCGATGGGGATGAGACGCTCTCTAAAGATGAGCTAACTGCAATGCTGGACAATTTCTGGGCTGACGTCGAAATTGCGATTGGGTTCTAAGCGTTTTAAATGGCGTTTTTGCACACCAGTCAGCACCTCTGCAGATGCCGCCCAGCAGAATGAATCTACTGAGCGGCTTTTTCGATGGATTCGTGGGCCTGCTTAAGCAGGCCGGACCACGCACAAGTACCGCTACGTCTTTCGTTTTGAGTTTCTGTTTCTATTTCAGTCTACCCTTGGTAAGCTGAATGCCTCACAAATTTTGCTTGGTGTCTGAACAAGCTTGACTACACAGGACATGCGCGGAATTAGATTGGTCTGATGCCCAAATTAGGCAAATCGCGAGAGCCATGCGAACCAAAACCGCAAACTATTTACGAGAACGACGATGCACAAGTTACTGGCGACAGGGATCCTCTCTCTTCTTTCTTGCCTCGCCATTGCGAGTGAGGGATTTACTCAAGATAAAAACTTCCACATCTACCTTTGCTTTGGCCAATCCAACATGCAAGGATCAGCGAAGATTGAAGAGCAAGACAAAACTCACTTCAACTCCGAAGGCGTCCGTCTGCTTGGCAAACGCTACGCTCACAAGATGCTGGAGACGCAAGGAATCTCAGTTAAAGAAAATGGCGACCGCTCTCAACACCGTCGAACCCCAACGCCGGCAGCGCAGTAAGGCATTCTGCGGGCTCCTCCATGTCACAGCAAAACAACAAGAACACTTCCCTGCTGTGGATGGTTGTGTTTGCGCTAGCAATTCCGACGATTCCGTTCCTGTTGATTGGATGGTGGCTGGAACCAACTATCGAGTCTTTGGCCAACAGCGCCGGCGCGATGCAGCCTTGGCAATCTGCATCAGTGATCTTTTTCGGTCTCGCGATCGACATATTTCTGCCGGTACCCTCGAGCGTGCTGCTGACGTTTGCCGGCCAGTCACTTGGTGCTTGGCAGGGCACGCTGGTCGGTTGGATGGGACTGAATCTCTCCGCAGCAATCGGATACTGGTCCAGTCGGAAATTTGGTCCGAAAGTTTTAGAGCGCTTTTCGTCAACCGCCGCGGTCGATGATGTTCAGCACCTCAGTCAGTGGTCAGCGTGGTGTGCCTTGATTGGTTGTCGTCCACTTCCGATCCTCGCCGAGGCCAGTGTTCTTTTGGCTGGAACCAATCACGTACCCACAATCCAATTCTGGCCTCCGGTCCTGTTGGCCAACTTAGTCATCGCCCTCGCATATAGTCTATTGGGAGAGTTTGCAGTCCGAAACGATTGGTTCATTTCCGCGGTAATCGTTTCGATGGTGTTGCCATTGATCTTCGTTAGCGTCCGCTATTTTTGGAAACGATCGAAATAGTGCAATGCATCGATAGGTTTGATCACCTCAGTCGTTAGGCAAAGCTCAGTCATTAGGCAAGGCTCAGTCGTTAGGCACGGCTCAGTCATTAGGCACGGCTCAGTCATTAGGCAAGGTTAACCCGCTTCTTTTCCCAAAAGCCTGTCCTTTTCAGGTCTTTGCAGACCTCAAAGACAACCCCAGACCAAACAATAGTTTTGTGATTTGAAGTGCAATGGCTAACTCAAAACCAATCGGATACAACAGAGTGCACGAGAAGCGTTCTTCAGCGGCAGGTCGGCAAAAGTTCACAGATTTTGGAAGGAGTGGGAAATGAAGCATGACGTTAAAGTGATAAAGCATCCTTTGGTCGATTGCCATCTGACAACGCTGCGCGACAAAGCCACCTCCGGAGCCGGTTTTCGACAAGCCGTCAAAATGCTCTCGACGCTGTTGGCCTACGAAGCCACGGCCAACTTAAAAACCACCGTTCGTCCCGTTGAAACCCCCATCGTTACCTGCGATGGGCACGATCTGAATCGACGAGTCGGGCTAGTGCCGATTCTGCGCGCTGGTGTGGCGATGGTGGAACCCATGTTGGACTTGATTCCCACCTCTGAAGTCTGGCACCTTGGCATGTACCGTGACGAAGCAACGGCGCAACCCGTGCACTACTACAGCAAACTTCCTGAAGACTCACCTGTTGATGTTGCGTTTGTGCTTGACCCAATGCTGGCGACAGGCGGATCGGCGCTGATGGCGATCGATTCCATCAAAAAATGGGGTGTCACAGAAATAAAAATGTTGTCGATCATTGCCTCACCTGAGGGGATCGCGCGCTTGCAAAACGAGTGCCCAGAAGTCCAAGTTCACACGTGCGTGGTCGATCAACGTTTAAACGAAGACCATTTCATCGTTCCAGGACTTGGCGACGCCGGCGACCGAATCTTCAACACCATTGGATAGAATGAGTTTGCAAGTATTCGGTTGTCCAGACTGTGCACAACCTTTTCAAGTTGATTCCAGCCAAGCCGGCCAGCAAGTGCGTTGTCCTGGATGCAGTGCGGTTGTGGAAATTCCTGCGGCACTCAGTAACACTCTTGATACTGAGTCCGCGCAAGCACCGACTGCACCAGAAACGCAAGAGGCTCCTCAAGCGTTTGCCTGCCCGGCGTGCACAGCGGCCTTTGGCGTTTTGGCGTCGATGTTTGGCACGACGATGGCTTGTCCTCATTGCGGTCAAGCTGTGGCGATCGAGCATGCCCCCTCCCCTGCCCCAAAGATTGACGTAAAAAAATCTTCAACGGCTAAGGAAAATGGTGCGTTGGAGAGCTTAGCTGCTTCTCGAGACAAGAAAGCTGCTGGAAAGAAGCGGCGTCCTACCAAGTCGAAAGCTGCCCCCAATCCCCCGACCCGACCTGCGGTGGCGGATGATCAGTCCGACGAGCGCACCAAGGTCGCTGCTCCGCCAACGCCATCTGACGTTCCTCCGGCCAAGGAAGACGTCGCCGTCGTGGTAACCGATGCGTTAAAAAGAGTGGATCCTCAGGAAGAGGCAGCAGTCGAGTCCTTTGTAGCCGTTGATTCATCTGTAGCGGTCGAAGAATTCGCTATTTTCGTTCCGCAAAACGTTGACCATCTACTGCCACCGCGTTTCGCGACGCTTGACCCAGCTTTTTTCTATCGACGCGGAAAGCAGCAGGAACAAGTTCTTCTGCCGCAGGCTGACGGCGGAGTCCAAGCCGTCAACAATCGAATTGTGACGATCATCCACAACGGGCGAGAACACCAATTGATCTCGTCTCCCCGTTATCGTCGAAATTTAGACATCATCGTAAATACGGTTTTGATGCTGATCGCTGCTTTGCTGATGATGGCTATTTGGTGGGCCGTCGCGTAACGCGATCACATTTC
>CALKXO010000279.1 GCA_938003615.1 uncultured Pirellulaceae bacterium
TTTCCCGCCGCTTTGATACACTGCGTAGAACGTTTCGTTGGGCGACCAGTTCGTCAAACGATTTGGGAAAACAATTAAAACATAAGTGACACAAGTTTCCTCTGATTTGCAAGTTAATCTTAATATCTGATCGACTTTTGACTGACTGATTCAAACTTTTGGCTTCGTCCGTAACCCATTTCGGTCATCGCACGGCTAACACATTCATGATTCCTATCCTTGTCCTCGCTGCTCTAGCCGCCCTGCTGTATTTGGCTTTGTTTTTATCGCTTGCCGCGTGTACGGCCGGAAATTCTAGATCGTCGACACCGTTTGTCTCCGGACAAACATTTGGCCCCGCAACCAATCGCCGTGCTCCAATGTCAGGAGGCGTCATACGAGCCTCTCTCTCGGAAAAAAGAACGAGATCAGGATGCCCGAGATCAGGTTGATGCCTATCCAGCCTTGCAAACGATTAACTAATTCCCGCGCGGTCTCGCACGGGCCGCAGAGCAAACCGTTTGCCGAAAACTTCCTTCGGCAGACTGGTTAAACACCAAACTTGTGTCACGCGAACATAAAACGGAGTGACACCAAATGATTAACCAAGAATCCATCACCGGATTGGTCGTCGGAATTCTGCTTGCAGGCGGCGTTGGCCTATTGCTGAACCTGATCTCAGGTGGCGGTGCGCGAAATCGAGCCAAAGCAATTCTCGACAAAGCCGAACGCGAAGCGGCGGACAAACTCAAAGACGCTGAGGTTGCCATCAAAGAGCGCGAACTTGAGTACCGTGCTGAATTTGAGAAGAAACAGAACAAGGCGCGTGAGGAAGTTCACCAACGTGAACGGGCGTTGGATAAACGCGAAAACAAATTGAACCAACAGACGGACGACCTGAAGAAACAAGAGACCTTTATTCAAACGTCACAGAATCGCCTCCGCACGAAACTCGAGCAGGTTGCTCAAACCGAACAGGACATCGCCGACGTCCTCGAAAAGAAACAAAAGCTACTGCACGAAGTCACGGGGCTGTCTAAAGAGGAAGCGACCAAGCGGCTGTTAAAATTGCTTGAGGACGATCTGTCCAACGAAGTCGGCAGCCGCATTCTCGAACACGAACGGAAGATGAAAGAAACGTGCGAGGAAAAATCGCGCGAGATGCTGATGATGGCCACCCAGCGTTTGGCCTCTAGGCAAGTTTCGGATTCGACCACCAGCACCGTCGACATCCCCAACGACGAAATGAAGGGCCGCATCATTGGCCGCGAGGGTCGCAACATTCGCGCTTTCGAAAAAGAGACGGGCATCGATGTGATTATCGACGACACGCCCGGCGTAGTTATCGTCAGCGGATTTGATCCCGTTCGCCGTGAAGTCGCCCGCATCGCACTGGACCGGCTGATTACCGACGGTCGGATTCACCCGTCCCGCATTGAAGAGGTTGTGGCCGAGACACAAAAAGAAGTGGACGCTCTGATCGTTAGAAAGGGCAACGAAGCCGTTCAAGAAGTCGGGATCAATGGCATCAACAAACGTGTGATCGCGATGTTGGGGCGGCTGCATTTTCGCACCAGTTACAGTCAAAATGTTTTGCGGCACAGTATCGAAGTGGCGTTTCTCTCGGGGATGCTGGCCGAGATGATGGGTTTCGATGTCGATATCGCTCAACGTGCCGGCCTGCTGCACGACATTGGCAAAGCTGCCGATCACGATCAAGAAGGTGGGCATCCAAAAATTGGAGCAGAGTTCCTTAAGCGTAACGGCGAAAGCGAAGAAGTCGTTCATGCCGCCTATGGCCATCATGACGAAATTCTGGTGAAGTACCCTTACACCGTCGTCGTTGCCACCGGGGATGCTTGTAGTGCTTCGCGCCCCGGGGCACGGCGTGAATCGCTAGACCGCTACATAAAACGCATGGAAGAATTGGAAACGATTGCCAAAGAATTTAAGGGCGTCCGGCAAGCATTCGCCGTCCAAGCGGGTCGTGAAGTTCGTGTGATTGCGTCGGCCAAGGAGGCCAACGACAATGTCGCAGCGAAGATTTGCCGCGACATCGCTTCAGCTTACCAAGAACGTCTTTCCTATCCCGGAGAGATCAAAGTCGTGGTGATTCGCGAATCCCGGTTTACTGAATTGGCCAAATAGCCACTCCATTCAATACGACAACTTGTAGCGTGTTCAACGCTGACAGCAGAAAGAACCTAGTGCGAATTCTATTTATCGGCGACATCGTTGGAAAACCGGGTGTCGAAATTGCAGTCCAAGCCATCCCCGGCTATCGACGAGACGAATCGATCGACTTGGTCATCGTCAACGGCGAAAACGCCGAAAGCGGTTCAGGCATCACGCCCAAGATCCACAAACGTCTTATCGAAGCGGGTGTAGATTGCATTACACTCGGCGATCACATCTACCGCAAGAAGGACATCATCCCAACGTTGGAGAACAAGTCAAACATTGTCAAACCGGCCAACTATCCTGCCGATGCTCCTGGCAAAACGTGGACGGTGATCAAGTCAGAGACCGGCAAGAAAGTCGCTGTGTTCTCCGCCATCGGACGAGTCTTTATGAAGCCGGCGGACTGCCCGTTTACAGCCGTCGATAAAGTCCTCGAGGAAATTCCGGACGATGTTGTCATTCGCTTTTGCGATTTCCACGCCGAAGCCACCAGCGACAAACAACTAATGGGACGACACTTGGACGGGCGTGTCACAGCGGTTTGCGGAACACACACGCATGTGCCAACTGCCGATGAACAAGTTCTACCAGGCGGCACGGCATACATTACCGATGTAGGCATGACGGGACCGCATGAGAGTATTCTTGGCCGGAAGATTCAAAACGTCCTGTCCGCGACAACCTCATTTAGGCCAATACCGTTTGATGTGGCCAAGGGAGATGTTCAAATCTCTGGCGTCGTGATCGAAGTCGAACCGAAAACGGGTAAAGCCACGAAGATCTCGCGGATCAAGATCAACGAACGTCAAGCGGAAATGTTGGAGCTGGAAGAGGATTGAGGCTTCGGTCTTCAGTGTTCGGTGTGAGGTGTTCGGTGTGAGGTGTGAGGTGTGAGGTTTTCAGTGTTCGGTGTGAGGTGTGAGGTTTTCTGGAACCTAACAACGAACAACTTGCTCCGGAGGAGCTTCCGTCATTAGCTCGGGGCGGGAGCCCCGAGAACAGCGTTCCGTGTTTGTTTCGGCTCCGGAGGAGTCTTCGAAAGGCTGCTCTCATGCGTCCCTCTCAGCCGTCCAACCCGCAAAACCCTTACGCCGTTGCGAGGTTTCACTTGCATCCGCTTCGATTCTTACCAATCGAATTAGGGCTGCTGCGAAGAGAAAGGTAAATCGAAAGGTAAATGCAGGGGAGAACTTGTCTTCCTCTCCCTTTCGCCGCCTTCTTCCGCCAGCAAGCCCAAACCATGTCACAAGGCCAGCATCAGCCCTCGAAGCACACCTGAAACTTGCGGGCTAAGGCGCGCACTTCCACATCTACGCACACTGATTGACATGCTGCTGGCAACGGGCGGATTGTTTTTGGCAATTGGTCCCATGACGTGTCTTTTCACTTTCCCAACCAACCTAGGACTTGCCATATTCATCGCGGGTTGCTGGGTAAGCTTCATTGCGGCAGCCGCAATGATTCTCTCTACAGGGCGGTCAAATCAACTGGTGCATCGCCAAACAGCGCTTATCTGCGTCGCCGTCATCATGCTGTTCTACGCAGGCGTTGCTGTATTTGTCTCCCGTACATTGCCGCATACGTCAGTCATGATTGCCGTCAGTCAAATCACCATGGGCACCGCCGCTTGGGGCCTCGTTTGTTGTGGGCTAATTTCGTGTGAAAAGCGGCTGGTGACAAAACTGGAGATGCATGAGTAGCTGCCCATTTTAGATTCGGGTTTATTTGATTTGTCGAATCTGTTATCAGATTGGCATGTCAGAATCCTCCACGC
>CALKXO010000280.1 GCA_938003615.1 uncultured Pirellulaceae bacterium
CATCGGTAGCCACGCTGCGTAGGTCGCAATTCCGATACCGACATTTTTGAAAAAAGACTCGCCGGACCAGCCAATATCACGGCACACGTCGGACCAAGATCGACCTCGAATGATCGGCCAAGCCAAAGCGCAGAGCGACAGAAAAAACACGCCGACGTTGAGAAAGATCCCCAGTTTTGCATCCAGAACAATACCGATCGCCTCCAACGCTGGCGGCAAAGCGAATTGGACTCCGAAAAACCCCACAAGCCAAATGGCAAAGGTTTGAATGTAGATGCCACCCACATCGTTTTTCGTCATGAACCTAGCCGGCGACGAA
Source organism: uncultured Pirellulaceae bacterium (assembly GCA_938003615.1). GTDB lineage: Bacteria > Planctomycetota > Planctomycetia > Pirellulales > Pirellulaceae > Mariniblastus. The sequence continues at coordinate 320 of CALKXO010000280.1, forward strand.
TCGCCCAAGACCACCCCCAAAATAGTACATGCCGCAACGATCCCGCCCAAGAAAAACAGAATCGCAGAAATCAAAATAACGCCCACGGTGTAAATCTTGCTTTCGGCAACATGTTCCAACCATTTTCGACCGGCCTCGTCCTTGGTGCCTTTAGGCGTCAGTAGTAACTCGCCAGAAAAACCAAGCCTTTCCTTCAACTGTGTTTTGTCGGATTCGGAGATACTGCTCTGGGAAAAGTCATCTCCAACATAATCAACGACTAACGTTTCGATCGAAGTACGCAGATTTTGCTGAATCTCGTTGGGCTCAAAATCTGCGTCGGCAACTTTTTCATCTAGCGTTTCGAAATAGTCCACCGCGCGCTGCGGACCATAGAGTTCTGACAGCAAAATGGCATAACACAACCGTTGCTCGTAAGTGCCGGTGTCCAAAGCGACAGGTTCTGTTGATGACGTTGTTTTGGCGGACTTCGGTTTGGCGGACTTCGATTTGTCGGTCGTTGGTTCCTCAGACTGCGGCTCCGCTTCCTTTTCCGATGCTGACGCATCTTCCGTTGCTTCGGCCGGCGAATTCACCACGTCCTCTGCGGCATCTTGCGTTTCTTTGGCTTGTCCTTTTTGCAGCGATTTTTCAAGAACACGTTGCCCAACAAGAACCTTTGCCTGCAAATTGATCTGCATCAAATCTGAGACCGTCGTGTCGCGCTGCTCGCGCTCCCCAAACTGCTGCATTGCGGTCGTTATCGTGATGAACAGCGTGATCGCAAGGACAACCATCCAACTCAAATAGCCGCCCACGCCCAACGGAGGCAACGAGAGCCTTGAAGAATCGTCTGCTTTGTCGGAGTCGGCCGAATTCAAGGAATCCAAGGAATCGAACGATTCGACAGATTCAGCCAACACAACCGACGATGTGGCTTCGTCAGATACTGGGGGAACCGGTGGGTTGTCATCGGCACCGCCGGCGAGACTGTCTTGATTTTCGGAATTCACATTTCACCTTGGAGCAACGGAACTGGCGTTCTGGTTTAAGGTGATCACCCAAAACTCAAATCGTCTGACACCTACGACACGACCAACCCTAAGAAGTCTTTTGCATTCTGGTAGCAAATACGACTAACCAGATCGCCAACCAATTCCATGTCGTCAGGTAGTTCACCGTTTTCCATATCAGCTCCTAACAGATCACATAGAATCCGACGGAAATATTCGTGCCGCGTGAGCGACATGAAACTGCGTGAGTCGGTGAGCATTCCAATGAAACGCGACAGAAGCCCGGTGTTGGAAAGCGTGTTCAACTGCCATCGCATGCCTTCTTTTTGGTCGAGGTACCACCAGCCGGAGCCGAACTGCATTTTCCCCGGCGTATCACGTTGAAAGTTGCCCAGCATCGTACTGATCAAATAATTGTCCGACGGATTCAGGTTATAGACAATCGTTTTGGGAAGTGCGTCTTCCTGGTCCAATTGGTCTAAAAATCGTTGCAGTGAACGTCCTTGGGAGGTGTCACCGATCGAGTCACAACCAAGATCGCGGCCGACGTTTGTAAACAGGCGGGTATTGTTGTTTCGCCAAACGCCGGTGTGAAACTGATTGGTCCACCCCTTTTCCGCATCAAGCTTTGCGAGATACAGCAGCATGAATGTTGAGAACTGGTCGTGCTCTTTAGGAGTGGCCGTTTTGCCCGCGCGAGCCGCATCAAAAATGGCTTCGGCGGTCGACTGGTCACAGAAATCATCAGGAACGTATTCCATCCCATGATCCGAAAGTCTTGCACCGCACTGGTGAAAGAAATCATGACGCTGTCGAAGGGCCATCAAGAAATCTTCAAACGAATTGATCGAGGCATCAGCAACCGCCGCCAGCTTTTCAACCCAAGGATTAAACTCGCTCACCCGATGCACAAACATCGCCCAGTCTGGGCGGAACGCAGGAAAAACGCCTACGTCGATTGTGTCGTCGGATGCAATTTGCTGATGATGGCTCAAATCATCTGTCGGATCATCGGTCGTACACAGCGCCGTGACCTTGAACTTTTCCAGTAGACCACGCACTTGCAGATCGGACCGACTCTCAATTTGTTGGCAACCGTTTTCCCAAATCGCTTCTGCCGTTTTAGGCGACAGTAGTTCATCGATGCCAAAAACCCTGCTCAGTTCCAAGTGCGTCCAGTGGTACAACGGATTTCGCAACGCATGAGGCACCGTTTGGGCGAACGCTAGAAATTTTGCCTTCTGATCACCGTCGCCAGTAATCAGATTCTCGTCAACGCCGTTGGCCCGCATCGCACGCCATTTATAGTGGTCTTCATCCAACCACATATCAAACAGGTTGGTGAACTTGCGGTTCTGGGCGATGTCTCTGGGCGACAAATGATTGTGGTAATCGATGATCGGCTGATCAGCAGCGAAGCGGTGATAAAGCTCACCCGCCGCTATATTGGTCAGCATAAAATCGTCGTGAATAAAATTCTTTGTCATAGCGATGCTCTGAATCTTGTTTCTCAATTGGCCCGACGCACCTGCATTGCGTCTGTCGTGCTAACCCGTCGGGTTATTTCGCAGCCCCGAAATCTAGATCGTCATCGCGGCATATCCGCCATCAACAACCGTCTCGGTGCCTGTCATAAAAGACCCCGCATCGCTGGCCAACAGAATCGTGGCTCCAATCAACTCCTTCGCTTCACCAAACCGGTTCATGGGCGTGTGCCCCATGATCTGCCCAACACGCTCTGGCGTAAGCACTTTCTTGTTCTGTTCGGCAGGAAAGAAACCGGGCACCAATGTGTTAACGCGAATATTCTGCTCCGCCCACTCACGTGCAAGATTCTTGGAAAGGTTGTGAACGGCGGCCTTTGTCGTTGAATAAGTAAACACGCGCGAAAGGGGAATCACACCCGACATGGAACCGACGTTGATGATCGATCCACCCGCGCCTCGTTCGACGAAATACTTGCCGAACACCTGACACGCAAGGAACACGCCTTTGATGTTGACCTCGTAGATCCGGTCCCACTCATCTTCAGGGATCTCCAGAAACGGCGTGGCACTGTTCATGCCGGCTCCATTGACCAACACGTCGACCTTGCCGCTTTTTTCAACGACATCGGCCAGCAGTTTTTCTAACTGGTCACGTTTGTCGACCTCACAGGGCAAAAACCAAGCCTTCCCGCCGGCAGCTTCGATCGACGCCAAACGGGCTTTCGCTTTTTCTTCGCTGCGACCGACGAGCACGACTTCGGCTCCGGCAGACGCAAGGCCTTGGGCCATCGCGCCACACAGTTCTCCAGTACCGCCGATCACGACAGCCGTTTTTCCAGTAAGCGAGAAGAGTTGATTTAGGTAGTCAGACATGGGTTTTGTTCACGATAGGTTTGGTTTTGAAAGTTGTAATATATTCGCCGTGGTGGAAACATTCTTCTAATCCAACGCGTCAGCGAGGCGGCAGACTAAAACTTAATGTCTCGCTCATAGGTCTTGAAGTTTCGCTAAGACAAACCCAAAGTGCGAGTGAGCGAGCGAGTGGACTTTCGCTGGCTTTCCGATTCTCTCGATCGCGCTTCGGGCTCGCATTAAAATCGCTACACTTGGTCGGCGACCTTGAAGCTTGCTAGATCCAATTTCGCCAATCCTGCCTCTTCAGCGATCTCGTTAAACTCACCGATTTCAGCTTCACTAAACAGCAGACCGCCAGCAGCCTCCGTCCGCCGGGCAAACGCAGCTTCCATTTGCCCCGGCAACAAGCACTTATCGTTGCCGTGGCCCAGAATATCGTCGATGACAACTTTTACATTGTCAGCCTGAGAGCGTCCGGCGGCATAGTCGTTACCGTTAAGTGCATCCGGGTGAATGACCTGAAAATAAAACGCACAGGTATGCTTGTCACCGTCGTCGGCCCAGCGCGATCGCAGCGTTGGTGTGCTGCCACCGATGTAGCCAGCCATAATTTCATTAATCAACGAGAGCCCGTAGCCTTTGTGACGGCCAAACGTCGTCAGCGCGGCGACCTTGTTAGGGTCATCGGTGAAATTTCCGTCCTTGTCGATCGCCGCTTCCTTCTGCGGGATCAGTTTGCCTTCGCGCTTGATCTGTTGCACACGTCCCATTGCGATCACCGACGTAGCCCAATCAATCACGACAGGAAATCCAACGGCATCGGTTGTTGGGAATCCCCAAGAATGCGGGTTGGTTCCCAGCGTTGGATAAGTACCACCGAAAGGCACGACTTCCGTTAACGCAGCGGTGCAGTTGGTATACGCGATGTAACCGCGCTCAGCCGCCTCCATGACATAGCCGCCCCCCCACAAGTAATGGAACGCGTTATCGACTGACACTTGGCCAACGCCGTATTTATCTGCCAGCCCGATCGCTTCTTCCAGCGCCGCATAGGCGGTTGCTTGGCCAAGTTTCTTATTCGCGTTCCAGACTTTTGAGGACTCAAAGCGCGCCGGAACTTCTTCGATGGTGGCATTGGGAACGCATCCACCGGCTGCCGAACCAAACAAGTGGTCAAGATGAAGCGCTTTCAATGCGTTGTGCGTACGGATGCCGTGGCGCGTGGCATAAGCGGCAAACTTCGCCGCCGCATCGCCTTCTTCCTTGCTGAATTTGCGATGGACGTAGGCGGCCGAAACCAGTTCGTTGTGCTGTTGCTCGGGAACGATAAAGAAATTATCTGACACGGTTATGAAACCTTTGAATGAAAACTATCTGCCGCCGACAAAGTTAACACGCGACAGACATGAGATTTATGAAAATGAATTTGTTTAAATGAATTGGTCTAATCTAAAAGAGCGAATTCACAACTGGCAATAAGTAATGGGTAACAAGTAATGGGCAATGAAGAAGCACGTTCTTCGGGAAATAAGCTATCAGCGTCTTCCGGGAGCCGGCTGAACGATCGAGCAGGTAGCCGCTGGGATCGCTACGTCGTTGACTTGAGCCAACGGTTTTTCGCCTCTAAGCATCCGCACCAAATTCTCGGTCGCCATGACAGCTTGACGTTCGACGGATTCGAACGTGCGGGAGCCAATGTGCGGCGTCACGATACAGTTAGAGGCCGACAGCAATGGGTGATCAGCCGGTGGTGGTTCCTGATCAAGCACGTCCGTCCCCAACCCGCCAACCTGTCCTGACTCAAGTGCAGCGGCGATGTCGGCAGTGTTGATCATCTCACCACGAGCACAATTAAGAATGACGACGCCCTTTTTCATCGTAGCGATCGAATCGGCGTTGATCATGTCACGCGTTTCGTCGGTCAAATTTGTATGCAGCGAAATGATATCGCAAGACGTAAACACCTCCTGCATTGATTCGGCTTTTTTGATTTCGTTGGCCGCCGCAAATTCCTCAGGCCAATATAGATCGTACCCGACGACATTGAGACCAAACGCTTTGGCGCGAGTCGCGACTTCTTTTCCAATTCGTCCCAGCCCGATAATACCGATGGTCTTGCCCATGATCTCATGGCCCGTCATTCGTTTCCACTCTCCCGTGCGAACGACATTGACCTGATCAACAAAGTTCCGAAACAAACTCAACATCAGCACGAACGTATGCTCGGCGACGGTGGTGTGGTTGACACCCGGACAAAAACTCAACGGAATGCCTTTGGCGGTGCATTCGGCGACATCAATTTTGTCGACACCAATTCCATACTTGGCAATGTACTTCAGCCGCGGCAAAGATTTCTCAATGACGGCTTTCGTGATTTCGTCGTCGCCGCAAAGGAAAGCGTCGAAGTCGCCGGCTAGGTCGAGCATCTGTTGCTCGGAAAGCGGACCACGAGCGCGAACGATCTCGGCGCCCGTCGTGGCCAGCAGATCGTGGTGCGGGCCTGGAATGTCTTGATAGGAAGTCGTTGTCAGCAGGATCTTTGTCATGTGAGTTGGGCTGTTGGGTGAGTGCCGACAAACAGGTGGCACCAGTCGGCTGTTGGAACAGTAGATTCAAGCAACCATCTTAAACGAAGATTGTAATTTCACCATCGGGCAAAGTCCCTGAAAAAGAGATGAGAGCGCACGGTTGGGCAAAGCTTAACCGTTCTGCCGACCAGTGGCGGGCGCACATCCGATCAGCAAGATTTGGAGATCGCAGACATTGGTTTGCACATCTGCCGAGGATTCGACACAATGTCCGACCGAGCGAAAGAACTCATAGCAGTCATTGCCTGCGATCGCGCGTTTCAATTCCTGCCGCAAATTGGCGTCGCTTTTTAACCGAGCGAGCAAATTCTGGTCAAACCAGCCGCCTGCAACAGGCGCGCTTCCGTCTTCCCCGTCCGTCCCCACAGACGCAAACTGAATATTTTTGAGAACGGTTTCCGACTGGAGCAGCTCATCCAAGACAACCGCCGTCAGCTGCAGATTTCGTCCACCTTGGCCGGGGGAGTCACACAACGCGACCGTGGGCTCGCCGCCTGTAATTAGCGCCATTGGAGTAATCAATGCCGATGGCTTTTCAGTTTCTGTAAGGCTCACAATGATCTTTGCGTATTGTTCACCAAGTTGGTTGACGTCGGAATAGGGATCGAGACGGGCGCGGCCAAACGACAATACGTCATAGCCAGCCGAACGGGCGGTCCCAATCGCAGCATCGACGGCCGTTCGATTATTGCCGACAAGAACGTTTTGAATGGGTTCGTCATCGGCATCAGCATCAGTGGTTGGCTGAAACTTGATATGCAACGGTGCCGCCAAACTTGGCTGAAGTGCTGCCGCAGCCGATTCCGGTATCTGTTGTGCATCCAAGTGTCGATGTAACACTGCCAACGCCACTTTCCTGTCCGCCAATAAACTACTGGGCGTTAGGTCAGCATCGATAACCGTTGGCCCCGACGAAATCATCGCAAGATTGTCACTGATCACATCGCTAATGATCAAACTTATCATTGGGATTGCCAAACCGGCCGGCTTCATGCGCGCCAACCCACCCGCCTTTACTTTGCTCAGACAGCGCCGCACCGCGTTAATACTCTCAATCTCCACTCCGTGATGGCTAAGCGCTTTTGAAAGCGCGACGAGATCATCCAAAGGAATCGTCGGTAACTCAAGGAGCGCCGACCCACCACCGGAGATTAACGCAAGGCAGACATCTCCCACTTGCAAGTCTTTGACGATGTTGGCAACGACGCCAGTTTGCTGGACAACTTTTTCGGTGGGAAAATTATAACCGGGAGGCCGGCATCCAATCACTTTCACGCCACTGGCGGCGACAACCTTGTCGTCAGGCACATTGACCTGCCCTGAAATCTCAATGGCCAGTTCCCCCGCCTGTTGGGCCAACCGCATCTTCAAGACCCGCCGCCATTTTCCCGGACGCTTTTCCCGCCCCGACAACGCGTATTCGTTTCACGTTTGCCAAAGAAACCGCATGCTGCCCGATGTGCAAAGTCCGGCCTGGCACATCAATGCTGCAGGCCGCTTTCACAAGCGCCGCGGCATCAACCGACAGCACGGCACTTCGAACGAGCGCTGCGAGGTGGCCTTTGAATTTTTGCGAATCGATTCTCAACAGGCATTTTTCGATGAATTTTAATGGGTACGCCGGTGCAGGTTTGATTCTAAATCAAACAACGACTGAGGCAATGGAAGCGATGGAGCCAAACGAAAACCGATGGCGGTGCGAGCGATTCAGAATCTCGTGAAGAAATACTGTGACGCGGTAAGTATCGACCATGCCGTGAGCGTCCACTCAATGCGAGTCACTGCAGCAACCGAAGCCGACCGGGCTGGCGTTCCAATAAACGAGATTCAGCTTTTGCTTGGGCACAAAGATCCGCGCACTACTATGAAATACATTTGCACGGGACAGCACCTCGACAGAAGCCCTGCTTACAACATTTGACACGGCTAAGACTTTAGTTAGCGCAAACGGAACCAAAGCTCACACTTCGTGTAAAAGGTACTTCGGACGATGAGGCCGATGCAGAGTAGCAAGTAGCATTTCGTACCTTCGGCGTGTCGGACCGAAGCCTCTTGAAGATATTTGTTTTTGCGTTCGGACGATGAAGCCAACGTTTTTTTTGACGGGGAGAACGCCAAGAACAAGCTGCATCACTTTATGTTTCCCCGACGATTGGTCGCAACAAGCACTGCGTTTCGGCATCATACAGCAGGTGCAAGATACTCTTGTTCGGCAATGTAATGTTCGATGTTGGCGATCAGTTCTTTAAGGTACTCTACGACTTCATCTTTAATACGTACGAGCCTGGGGACATCGTAGTCTCTTCCAACGTCTGAGAACGACTTGTCACCATGTGCTAAGTCGTTGCGATTCCTTTTCACAGTCAGTAATTCATCAGACTTCTTGATTGGATTTTTGAAGCCGTACCCTTTCGCTGTGTTCCGTATTGCCCTTGCATCAACATTTCCTGAAAAGATTTTATCTTTGCGAAAGGTAGCACTGACGACGTCTTTTGCCAGGATCGTTAGGCTCGGGAAAATGCTTTCAACATTCCAGTTTCTCAAGTTCTTCAACACGACACGTCTCACTTCTCCACGGCAACTATCAAAATCAACTCCCTTGTCTTGGAGATCATCAAAAATGGCTTGAACTGCATTTTTCATTGTAGATTCCATCAAATTGTAAAGAAGAAGAAACCCATTCGCTTTAAACACTTTGTTCATGTCAGTAGTGTCAGACGTTGAGTAGGCAGGCTGTGCGTCACTAGAACGTACGATTCGATGTTTGTCGCTTTCAAGATCCCGAAGAAAATTAAAGTACAACTCAACCTCTTCTACTCGAGCATCAAATTCTTCTTGCACGCTACTTCTCCGATTTAAGAATTCGATCGCGGACGTACTCAATCCGTTCAATGATTTTTGGGCGTGAATTACTTGAACCAGAAGTCGTCAATGATCGAAAATCATCCTCATCGTCATACACCCAATCAAGATCGCTGACTATCAAGTTCGGTTTTGTTTCCAGCGCCAACGCAGTGCCGACTGACAATGCTTCAAATCGCACGCGTGGTGTTCGAGTGTGCCCCTGCTTTTTCGCAAACCCGGCGACACAGTGAGAATCAATGAAATCCAACATTTTGGACCACACCTCCTTCAACGCAGATTCTTGTGAGGAATCAAATTTTGATTCAGCGTCCTCCAAATAGCCATTGAGGAAATCAATGACGCGTCGATCAAAACTAGCGTATCGATCCAAATAGGCAAAGAATCGCAAGGTGAACTCCTGGCGTTCCCGACGCTTAACTGCCGCAGCTGGAAGTGGAGTCAACCGAACAAATCGTCCATCCTCGGAGCACTCTCTTATGAACCGAAGGAAATCTCCATCCATAGCTCCCCAACGTTTTTCCATATCACTGAGTTCTTGGCTTCCTGTATTGATTCGCTCAAATAGATCGCGACGAACTTCCTCATCTGCTTTCTCGGTCAATTCGATCATTCGCAACGTGTGTCTTTTGAATCTTCGTTTCCTGCTTACCGGAAGGTCGCTAAATCGAAACCCGTTCAAGTTCGTCAATTTTCTTAACTCACTTAACTCAAGATCATCAGTCAAAAACTTTGCAAGCGTCCTAATCCGTTGGGAGCCATCAACAATTTCGAGTCTAGCGTCCTTCTCCGAAATATCAGCAACGAAGAGGTAAGGAATCGGCAATCCAATTAAAACAGATTCGATAAACTTCGATTGACGTTTGGGCTCCCAAGTATGGTCTCGTTGATAATCTGGAACGAAAATTTCATTCTCATCCTCATCAAGACCATCAAGATATTTTTGAACAAGAACTTCGACTGGATACTCACGCGTGTCATAGTCAACAGTGCGATGATGTTCCTTAATTTGTTTTTCTGCGAGATCACGGTCATCTCCTGAAATCACTCTCCTTTCAACCATTGTTCCCTCTTCTTTCATGTCGAATAATTGCGCGCCCAATAGCCGCCCCAAGTCGCACCGGAACCGCATTTCCAATAAGGCGACCGAGGCGTTGAGTGGACATTTTCTTGCCAGGCGGATGAAATTTGTATTTCTTTGGAAACGATTGAAGGATTGCTCCCTCTCGAATAGAAATGGCACGATTTTGTTCAGGATGACCAAAGCGACCGTTTCCATACCCAAAAAACTGAGTTGTCATTGTCGGAGACGGTGCGTCCCACTCCATTCGTCCGTATACGCTCGGGTATGTCTCTCCACTTTCGGACTGATGGCAAGGAGATCGAAGATGCGCAGGCCAATCTTTCCACGACCCACCGGGTTTGGATTCCTGAATTCTCTTCAAATTTAGCGAGCTTAGGTTGCATGCTCGATGAAGCTCATCAGTGATAGATGTTTCGCCAGCTTTAAGTCTGGGTAGATGTCCGATTGCATCTCGAACGGTGAGATAGTTTTCAGGGCTACGAGTAGGCGACGGAAGGTCTATTGCACCGTGACGGCTTGCCAACAAAACGAGTCGTTTCCGCTGTTGGGGAATTCCAAAATCTGGACAAAAGAGCACATCGAAACTAACGGAATAACCAATGGCTTCAAGTTCAGTGACGAAAGGCGTCAACACGCTATGCTGAAGAACCTCAGGAACATTCTCCATGGTTACATAGTCTGGTTTGACTGCAACGACGATGCGGCCAAAGTCTTGCAATAGTGACCATTTACTGCGGCGGCGCGGAGCACCGCGTCCATATCGTGAAAATGGTTGGCAAGGTGCACATCCTGAAATCAGGGTTGGTCCGTTCTTGGTAAGAAGATCCGCGACAAATTCTCCGCTTAGTGTACTTACATCACTCAGAACGAACCGAGAAGAGTTGTTTTTAGTAAATGGGAACTCGCAATCGGGATCAGCGTCAATTCCAGCAACGACATTAATGCCCGAATTGGTCAGTCCTTTTGTAAGCCCGCCAACTCCGCAAAAAATGTCGACAGCAGATATCTTCGTTGTCGCATGCATGTTTAAGGTTGGTTAGAGAAAGTTTGTTGCTTGCTCGCCAAATTTTATCATAGATCACTTGAGGGAGAAGATGGTGCGTCCTCAAGCTTTTGAGTTCAGGAAGTCTAGGTGTTTCACGGAGGGAAAGAAAAACAGGGCATAGCTCAATAAATGAGTAGATCCCAGCGGCTTGCATCTCGCACCGGTCACATCGGCCGAGGGCAGTTAAGAACCATAGCAAAGTTACATCGGGAGATGAAGCCGAAGCAGGTTCCGGCCGGCGATCTGGGAAGACTTGCTTGGATCGCAGCTGCTTTTAAATACTTCGTGATTCCCGTACCGCGTAATGTGTGATTACACTCGTCATCTGCCAGACGGAAAATCTAAGTTGAGCAAGTCAGCTGAAGCGTACTCGGCTACATGCCTCTGGCTGCTTTCCGTCTCATCGCGAATGTTGCATTCCGCCCCGCCCACGGACAATATCCGTGCAATTTGTGTGTAACCTTTTGGCAAGGCAATCTGAATTGGTGTGCGGCCGTGAGAATCTGCGCCGCCGGCATGCCAAGCGTCATAGTAACATTAGGCACGCCGTAAAACGCAACAGATTAAGGCGACAGATTAGGCAAGCAAGCTTTATTCTGCGGTAAGGCATCGAGCCTTCATGCCCGTTGCCTGCTACAATGAAACTAGAGGGCATTTCAAAACTAGCTTTGCCGTAGCTGCCCGTCGCCAGACGGCAGGCTTTTCTAAACGATTGCTTCGACCCACCACTACGGTTTTGAGATACGCTCTAGTTCCAACTCCTAAGTTTGTAATCTTGCCTTTTATGACCCTACATTTTTCCAAACTGTTTATTGGCGCATTAATTTTGGTACTGACTGCCGGCATCACCGTGGCCAGCGCTCAGACGGAAACGAAACCTGAGCCTCCCGCCGAAGCGCTGATTTGGCAGGGCGTCATTGATCAGAAGGATGTTACCGAAAGTAGCGGACTGGCGCGGTCGTCGGTTATCGACAACGGATTCTGGACGATGAACGATTCAGGCAATGGCACCGATCTCTTTATGTTCGACGAAAAAGGGAACTCACTTGCGCGCTGTGAAATGAAAGGCGCTCAAAATATCGATTGGGAAGCGATGAGCAGTTGGCAATCGGGCGACGATCATTTTGTCGTCGTTGCCGATACGGGCGACAATCTACGGCGGCGATCGGAATATCGAATCTATCTTGCCAAAGAGCCCAAAGTCAAAGCGGGGAAAAAGAAGATTTATAACAAGGCGACGCCTGCAGTCGGCGTTAATTTTCGTTTTGACGCCGGCCCGATGAATTGCGAGGCGATGGGAATCCCGTCGGGAACTGACGAGGTCTTTTTTGTTGAAAAGCAATTTGCGGAAACCGGCATGCAGCACACTCCGTCCATTTTTCGGTTGCGACTTCCTGCAAAAGAACTGACGGAGAAACTGTCGTTAAAGCGAAAAGACCGAGCCGGCCGCTTACCCAATATTTTGGTTGCATCAAAAGTTGCCGATTTCCCTGTTTATGGTGTGACAGGAATGGCGTTTTCGCCTGATGGCAAACGGGCCGTGATCCGAAACTATCTTGAGATGTATCTGTTTGAGATGCAGCCTTCCGGTGGCAATATCAGCAGTGGTGGCAGTAAACATACGCATTCTGACTGGGCCGATGTCTTCAAAAACCAGAAAGCCGTAGTGCTGCCAATGCCGCTGCAGCATCAGGGCGAAGCAATTTGTTTTTCGTCAGATAGCCAAAGCGTTTACGTGACCAGTGAGAAAACCAAGCAGCCGATTTGGAAGATCAATATTGAGGCCCTCAGAAAACAGATGGCCGAAGATGAGCATTAGAGCAGATGCCGGAAGACGAGCAGTAGGGTCGCACGCTGGCCCAAAGAATCAGAAATAACTGGAGAGAAGAGATGGAAGAGTTACTGAAACACGTTGACCGGATCAGCGACCAGCAAGATTCGATGCTCGCGACAATCACTCGTTTATGCGACATCAACTCTGGCACGCTCAATCTGGCCGGCGTTAAAAAGGTGACCAATGAACTTGTCAAACTTTTCGAACCGCTTGGCGGAGACCTGCAATTGATCGACACGATGCCTTGGTCGGTAGTCGGCGACGACGGAAAACGTACCGAGCAACCACTGGGAGAGATCATTCATATTATTAAGCATCCGGAAGCCGAAAAGAAAGTGATGTTGTGCATTCACTGCGATACGGTTTACGGAATTGACAATGAATTCCAAAAATGCCAGATGACGGCGGGAGGCCAACTGAACGGCCCCGGCGTGGCTGATGCCAAAGGTGGACTGATCGTGATGCTCGAAGCGCTCAAGACGTTAGAGGCGAGCGCACTGGCCGGGAAGATTGGCTGGGAAGTGATTATCAATCCAGACGAAGAAGTCGGTTCCCCCGGCAGCACGTCGTTTCTTCGGTCGCGCGCCGGCGGATGTGATTTCGGTCTGTTATTTGAACCGGCACTTCCCGGAGGCGGACTAGTTTCGTGGCGCAAAGGGACCGGCAACTTCACGTTTGTCGTGCGCGGAAAGTCAGCTCATTCGGGTAGGGATTTCGAATCTGGACGAAACGCGATCGTCGCGTTGGCCCGTCTGTTGGATGAAATCGACCGTCTGAACATTGAACCCGATGTCACCTATAACGTAGGACGGATCACCGGCGGTGGAGCGGTCAACATTGTCCCTGAATTGGCGGTAGGGCGTGTCAACGTGCGCGTCTGTAATTTGGAGCAGCAATCTGGCGTCGAAATCGATTTTGCTGACCTCGTGGAAAAGTACAATCAACTCGATGGAATCAGTGTCGAGCTGACGGGCAGTTTCTCTTCGCCTCCTAAAGCTCTAGAAGACAACGTGAAACCGCTTCAGCACCGAATCGCGCGGTGTGCCGAGGCATTGGACATCGACATGACTTGGCAAGGAACCGGGGGGGCGTGTGACGGCAATAAATTTGCCAGCGCAGGCCTGCCCAACATTGATACGCTGGGCCCATGTGGAGGACATATCCACAGCATGCATGAATTCCTAATTCCGGAGAGCCTCGTGCCTCGAGCGAAACTCGTAAGCTTGATTCTACTGGGCTATGCGGCCGAAGCGTAAGCAACGCTCGACGACGAAAAATCTTGCGTCTGTTACTTAGCCATGCCCTAAACGAGCGTGAACTAAACGAACGTGAACCACGTTTCAAACGCCATTTGTAGCGATTATGTCAATCGTCTCGCCTACCGAGCTGAGAAAATCCTCTTAGGTGGCAATTGTAAATGCCGTGCTCCCCCCGTTACGGCTAACGGAAAGCTACTTTCTGTAGTCTCCCTTCTTCAAAATCGCAAATCTGCGCGGCTGCATACCTAGTCTCAAAGACAACTAAACGGCACCGTCCTTCCTGATTGACACCACCAATCGCGTTGTCGAAACATCGCCACCTAACATCATGTTCAAACAACTTAAAAAAATCGAAAACCTGATTGCCATTCTGGTGACAGTCTCCGTCGCAGGAATTGTCATCCATCAGGCGATTCCGCGCGAATTTTCAATTCGCCCCGGTGACGATTGGAGAACGATGACGACCGATGACCGCAATGAAGGCGGTAAATCAATTGCGAACGATCAGTCTACACAGAGCCAATTTGCTTACTCCTATGACATTAGTAACAGCAAGACCAACGCGTTTGCCGCGTTTATGATCTGGCCATCTGTAGACGACACTTTGTACGATTTGCGTTGGATGGAGACGGTCTCTATTACTGGTTACGTCGAAGGCAGAGAGAGCGAAAACTACCGTTTTCAGTTCCGCAATTGTGACGAAAAGTACTCCGTTCCCGGCGATAGTGTTTCGCGCAGGTACAACGAGGTCAGCATTAAGCTGACAAACCAATCCACGACCCAGACAATCGCAACCGATAAATTTTACGTACCTGGCTGGTGGGTTGAGAGAATGTCGATCCCAATAGAGGACTCTACGCCAAGTTTTGACAACGTCGAGTGGGTTGAATTCAACACTGGCAGCGTAACCAAAGAAGGAGAATGCCGGGTGATCATAGAGGAGATCAAAATCTCCGGACATTGGATTCCAACCAGCATTTTCTATCAAAGCATATTGGGAATGTGGTTGGGCTTCGGTAGTTTGGTCGCGTTGAGACAAATTATTGGCCTTCAGAGAAGACTCTCGCAAAGCCAATCGATGGAATTAAGCCTGCAGCGGCAAAAAGCAGAACTAGCAGAACTTGCGACGCTTGACTCGCTAACACAATTGTTCAACCGTCGCGGCTTGCGGTCTCATACCACACTCGCAATGCGAGAATTGCGTCGGACAGGAAAGTCGTTCAATCTGATTATGTTCGACATCGATAACTTCAAGAAACTCAATGACGAAAACGGACATTCTCACGGAGACCATGTTCTCCAACAGGTTGCGCGGATCGTCAGTGAAAGCGTAACAGTAAACGATCCTGCCGCGCGATGGGGCGGAGAAGAATTTGTAATCATTAGTAGGAACGGCGATCTAGATAGGGCGACGAAGTTGGCAGAACAAATCCGCCAACGCATCGAAAGAGAGGTCGAAGTAACTTGTAGCTTCGGCGTCTGTGAAGTTGGTCGAGAATCCGAATTTAGCGAAGCCCTTGACCTTGTTGACGAATGCCTCTACCTAGCAAAGCGGGACGGCAAGAACTGTGTCAAAACGACAAACTGTATTGACTCCAGCAACTCAACACCAGCTTTGATTGAAGATAGTGCCAATTTTTAATTCGGTTGCCACACACTTCTAGCGGCAACATATCTTATCGCGGAAACATATCTTATCGCCGCGACGTGCCCTATCGCGGCAACACACCTTATCGCCAGATAGTCTTCGAAGGGTTCGGTGGCAGGACCACCTGATCACGGCGCTCTTCATTGCCGATACCTGCACTGGGAATATCAATCGACTGGCGACTCGCGGCAACGCGACGACTAGATCGACTATTTTTCATTTGTTTCGCATACCAGCCCTGATTGACGGGCAAGTTGGCGACTGATTCTGCTGGGCCGTTCCCGCCAGAGCGACGAGGCCGCTGATCTGGCGATACAAACCGCCGATCTGGATTCGCTGGTCGAGCCACTATTGTTGCTTCGGGCTGCCCCGCAGTAAAATTGGGGCCGGCGAGACCGCTCGGTTTCGCTGCCAGCATCGGCCTGTCCGCTTGCTCGCCAGAAGCCCCTGATCTCACCCAGTCCATCCACGCCAGTTGCAGCTCAGACAAGTCCTTGTAGCCATAGTGTTTTTCAGTGGCCGAGTCCCATGCCGCCAACTCTGCTCCCGGTCGTTCGACTCTCATTCCTGTACTCAAGTAGTCTAGGAAGTACCTGCGTCCCTTCTGTTGAATCAAGAACTTCGCCAAGCTATAGCCCTGAGCATAAAGTGGCAAAATGTCGTGCGGGTAATTCCTCATCGTGAACATCCGATTGAAAGGAATTCCGCGCGAAGGCGTCCCACCCAGAAAGCTGATCAGCATATTGTGGTTTTTGGTGCGCTCACTAACGTGCTCGACCGTCGTACAAGCTCCCTCGTCTGCCCATCGCGGGAGCGGACGGCCAAAGTGCGTCGCAAAAATAGTATGCGTGATCTCGTGAGGTAGAACGGCATCCAGTAAACGCTCTGGCGATCCGAAAATCTTCATCTGCCACCCAGTCGGGTATCCACGTCCACCTTGCGGAGGCGTCATGAAAGCAAAACTGGTCTCGCCGCCGGCGTGCATCCCGATCTCAACCGTGATGGGGCAGCGCTCTTGCCATGGCTTGATCTCGTACCCTAGCCATTGCATCGATAACTCGCTGCGAAACCGCTCCGCTTCATTGGCAATTCGGCGGGCAAACGATGCGTCTTCTGCATAGACAACGAAATTCTCAGTGGCGACTGGCACCATGCGTTGCTGTGCAAACGCTGGCGAGTCCAACTGTCCCATCATCACCGATGCTGCTAACATCGTCAGCAGATTACGGCATACCTGAATTGGGAATCGCATAGTCAATCCTTCCGTGGATTATGGTTGTCGCCGACACGCCAAGGGCAGTCGGTGCAGTCCGGCAACCATCCTTGTCGCCGCAAAATTTCAAATTGTGTTGCATCGATTTGCCCCCCCCGTTGTGTGAGTGGCTCGCCGTCGATCGGCTGTTTACGATGTCGCCAGTGCAATGGTTCATCAAAAAATCGAGTTCATGAACAATTTCAGTAGCACGCAAAACCTATCTCATTTATCCTTGGTAACAAAGATGGATTTACTGCGTGCTTCTGCGGTGCCACTGCTAGCGGCAGCATAGATCCTCTCCATTGAAAAGTCATTCATCAAAGGAAACGATGAAGAATAGTCCTCGTATTTCCTGTCCTCGTATTTCCTGTTGCCTCAAAGCGCCCCCCGCTTCCATGGCGTTCATCGCACTTGCGCTAATTCAGTTGATTTGTTTGCCACCTGCCCAAGCGGTTCAAGCGGTTCAAGAACGGGTGGCTCGGGGCCCAATTTCTATCAGCCAAATCAAGAAGACCATTCGGCAACTGAGACCACTGCATGAAAAGCTGGATAAGCCGAAGCCGGGAGAGTGGCTGGACGGCCACAAAGAGCCGGGGCAAACGTTTGCTCAATACGCATCCCAAAGACCAAATGTACTTAGGCCGCAGCGCAATAAATTATACATCCAGCCTATCGGTGAATTCAGTGACAAACAGAACGAAGTCATCGAAGCGGCCCGTGCGTATATGGCGTTGTACTTTCAATGTGAGACCGTCATTCAGGAACCGATCGACGCGTCGGTGATTCCTGAATCGGCCAAACGCGTCCATCCGCAGTGGAACGTCAAACAATGGTTGACCTCTACAATTCTGGACGACATCCTCACACCTCGTCTGCCCGAAGACGCGTTCGCCAGCATCGCGCTGACCAATACGGATTTGTGGCCCGGTGAAGGCTGGAATTTCGTGTTTGGCTACGCGTCGTTTCACGATCGGGTAGGCGTCTGGTCACTGAATCGTTTGGGCGCTCCCGAAGAAAGTGCGGAGGTCTACCAAACCGTAACCGTTCACGGGTTTACAAAAATTGTGGCCCAACAGCGTGTGCCAGCACAACAAAAAGTGTGTAGACACGATTCTAAATTTTAGCATTCGGATTTACTCTTGTGCTAAACAACCGATTGACCACTACATATTGTGGTCATTCAGAAACCCGTGAACGGTTACACCAAACCTGCCTGCAAAGAACCTTGAAGCTGGCCACCCACGAAACGGGCCACATGTTTTCGATCAAGCACTGTAAGAAGTATCACTGCAACATGCAGGGCAGCAATCATCAGCAAGAGTCCGACAGCCAACCGATGGCCTTATGTCCAGAGTGTCACGCAAAAATTGTTTTCGCTTCTGGTTGCCATCCCCAAACGCGATTCGAACAACTGGCAGAATTCTGCGACGCACACAATATGACCGACGAAGCGGCATATTATCGCAAGGCGATTGAGACGATTGCGAAAAAGAAACACAAGCAGAACTAGTAAGCTCCCCGATAGTCGTAGCTTTGGCGAAAGCCATAACTGGCGAGATTGTCGGAAGCCCCCTAACGCACTGCGTTCCATGGCGGCTCAAACAACGAGAGGCTACCACTTCAGCCACTGGCTTTTATCATGCAGCCACTCTGGCAACGCCTGTAACTCTTCATCGTTGGGCGGACCGGTCAAACGCACGGGGCCATCTTTGGTCATCGCAACGGTGTGCTCGAAATGGGCGCTGGGCTTTTTGTCCGCCGAAATGGTTGTCCAACCATCATCCAGTTCGATCAGATCGTTGACTCCAGCATTGATCATTGGCTCGATTGCCAACACAACGCCGGGTCGCAAATCGAAATCTTCTTTGTCAGCCCACTCTTTTGAATAGTAATTCGGAACCTGCGGAGGCTCATGCAAATTCTGGCCAATGCCGTGACCGACCATGTCTTCCACCACAGAGAATCCGTGACCGTGAACGTATTGCTCCATCTCTTTGGAGATTTCACTCCAACGCGATTTGCTGGCCATCAAATCAATCGCGAGATCGAGCGTTGCCTGGGTCACCGTGAGAAGTTTCTGACACTGCGAGGAGACCTTGCCTACGGCATGAGTCACTGCCGCATCGCCACACCAATTGCTGATCCGACAACCGGTATCCACACTCAAAATATCTCCCTCTTTCAACTTCCGTTGATTGGGAATGCCGTGAACGACTTCCTCGTTGACCGACATACACGTTACGGCAGGAAACGGAGGGCGATCGGGAGCACCGCCATACCCCAAAAACAACGGCTCGGCATCGTAGTGCACGAACATGTCCACATACGCTTGATCGATCTCAGCGGTAGTCATGCCGGGTTCGATCAACTTCGCGCCGGCTTGATGAGCTTGCCAGACGACCAGTCCTGCCGCGCGCATTTTGCGAATCTCGCGCGGCGAACGGAGAACACGTTTCACTTCACCTGTGGACATTGAAATCCTCTGTTAGATTTTGGCTTCCGGAATGCCGCTGCGCCTATTTCTTTTTAGGCTTGTAGACTTCGGTTGCCGTTCCGTAAAACACCTCTGTCGCATTCATGACTGTTTCCGCCAAGGTCGGATGAGCGTGCACGGTTTCTGCAATATCCTCGGCCACACAGCCCATCTCGATCGCAAGCACGGCTTCGGCGATCAACTCACCGGCTCCTGATCCAACGATTCCACAGCCCAACAGACGACCGGTTTCCGGCTCCACCAGCCATTTCGTCATTCCGTTGGTGATGTTCAACGCTTGAGCTCGTCCACTGGCAGCCCAGGGGTAAGTCGCTATCTCGACATTGATGTTTTGTGCCTTGGCCTCGTCTGCCGTTAGACCGGCCCAAGCAATTTCGGGATCAGTAAACACAACCGCCGGAATCGCGCGGCGATCAAATGTTGACGCGTGCTGAAGAATGACTTCAACCGCATGTCGACCTTCATGGTTGGCTTTGTGCGCCAGCATTGGTTCGCCCGCCGCGTCACCAATCACAAAAATGTTTGGCTCGGCCGTTCTCAAATCAGGTCCGTGTTCGACGAAGCCCAGACGATCTGTTTTGACGTTGGTGCTTTCGAGGCCAAGGTTTTGCGTGGCAGGACGCCGACCAACGGAAACGAGAACGCGGTCGTATTTCTCAACGCCGAATTTGTCAGGCCCTTCAAAGGTGACTTCGACTTTTTCACCGCTAAGAGCAACGCTACCGACTTTTGTGTTCAGGAAGATCCGATCCTCAAATAGGCCTTTCAGCTTTTTGGCTAGTGGTCGGACCAGATCGCGATCGGCTCCCATCAACAAGCCTTTTTGCAATTCGACGACGCTGACTTTGGTGCCCAAGCTGGCGTATACCGATCCCATCTCAAGCCCGATATATCCACCGCCAATCACCAACATCGTTTCTGGGATATCGACAAGGTTTAGCGCTCCGGTGGAATCCATCACTCGGTCAGAACCGATGTTGAACGCGTTCGGCATCGCTGGAGTACTGCCGGTGGCGATGATGGCATGGTCAAAAGTTAGCTTTTTGCCCTCAGGAATCGAAGCGTCGTCGCCTTCGAGAACGAGCGTCGTCGCGTTTTCAAATTTGGCAAATGCTTTAATAACGGTGACGTTGCGTTTTTTGGCCAGGCCGCCAAGCCCGCCGGAAAGCGTCGAGATGACTTTTTCTTTTCGAGCGCGAAGTTTATCGAGTTCGATTTTTGGGCTGCCAAAGCTGACGCCCCACTCGTGCTGCATCTCCTCGGCTTCTGCGATGACTTTCGAGACATGCAGCAGTGCTTTGGATGGAATACAGCCACGCAGCAAACACGTGCCACCAAGTCTATCGTCGGCTTCGACCAAAACGACGCCCATGCCCTTATCGGCAGCCAAAAACGCCGCAGCGTAACCACCCGGTCCGCCTCCAATGACAACAAGTTGCGTATGCATGTTTTAATCTTTCAGTAGGTTTGATTACCGATTTGTCTCGTAATGGACGAGCCTACGGGCCAAAAAAAACCGATGCACGGGGCATCGGTTTTCGCTGTTTCAACTTGACGCGTTAGCGCGACAAGAATTCGACCACGGTGTTCGCATCCACAGGTAGCGAAATGTCGCTTCCGGCAGGTTTGCCAACGACAGTCGCTGCCATTGAGTCGGTATCGAAAGTCACCCAATCTAGTGGCTCGCCTTCGACGCCTTCTTCGCGGATGGCTTGGTAGCGTTTCAGCAGGTTTTGCCGAGGACGCAAGCTGATCACGTCGCCAGGACGAACCTGAAACGATGGCTTATCGACTTTGACACCATTAACGCGGAAGTGACCGTGAGCAACACCTTGGCGAGCCTGCGGGCGCGTCCGGCAAAGGCCAACGCGGCGGATCACGTTGTCCAAACGGTTTTCGCACAACAGCAACAGGTTTTCACCGGTGTTACCTTTTTGTGCGGTCGCCTTGCCAAAGTAACGACGGAGTTGGCGTTCGCCGATCCCGTAATAGTGCTTGATCTTCTGCTTTTCCATCAACGCCATACCGTAGTTCGACGGGCGGCGGAAACGCAGGTGCATACCAGGTGGCTGCTTGCCACGCTTGTCCAATGCCTTGACGGCACCTTTGTTTTCGTAAATCTGCGTTTGCAGACGGCGGTTGATGCGACCTTTTGGACCTGTGTAACGTGCCATCTTCAGTAGCTCCTTATCAAGCTATCGGTGGGATTATCTCGAAACGGGCGGATTGCTCGTTCCGACTGGCTCTCACATCCACGCATTCGAGGCGGAGGCCAGTTGTTTCAGAGGTGGGAAATATCGTCAAATCGGCCCGTTTTGGCAAGGCCCAAATCGAAAAACTGCCCAAGTCGCCCGAGTTTTCAACGCGCTGCCCCATTGAGGGATCGTAGGGGGGAAATCACTTCGATTGCCTTAACCTTAGGTGGCCCAAAGCTCCTATCCCACGCGAAAGTGGCAGATGTCGCCGTCCTTAACGAGGTAAGTCTTACCCTCGACGCGCAGCTTTCCCGCCTTTTTGATTTCCTGTTCGCTGCCATATTCTTCCAAGTCGTCCAGCGTAAAGACTTCGGCGCGGATGAACCCTTTTTCGAAATCAGTGTGAATCACACCCGCCGCTTCAGGTCCGGTTGCGCCGGCAGGAATCGTCCACGCTCGCACCTCTTTTTCACCGGCAGTGAAATAACTTTCCAGTCCCAACGTTTTGTAGGCCGCGCGGGCAAGCACCGCCAACGCGGGTTCGGTCAAACCGACCGCGTCCAGCATCTCAGCGCGGTCTTCCGGCTCCAATTCCGCGATCTCTGATTCAATTTTTGCACAAACGGTAACTAGGCCCGCACCTGACTTCGTGGTGTACTGGCGCACTTTGTCGACCAACGGTGACTTGCCTTCCAAATCATCCTCCGCCACGTTGGCGACATACAGCACGGGCTTGGCTGTCAGGAAGCCGAAACTATTGATCGATTTCTTTTCAACAGGATTCAGCTCCAACGTGCGTAGCGGTTTTTCACTTTCCAGATGAGCGTTACAGCGCGTCAGCACGTCCGTGCGCAGGATCGCTTCTTTGTCTCCCGACCGCGCCGAGCGTTTTGCTTTCTCAATGCCTGCCGAAACGGATTCCATATCCGCCAACATCAACTCCATCTCGATCGTTTCGATATCGGCGATTGGATCGACGGTACCACTTACATGGATCACGTCTTCGTCTTCGAAGCACCGCACGACCTGAAGAATGGCATCGACCTGACGAATATGGCTGAGGAACTTATTGCCCAGCCCTTCTCCCTCGCTGGCGCCTTTGACGATGCCGGCGATATCAACCAGTTTCAGCGCCGCCGGAATAACGTTCTGCGGCACGATGTACTTGGTGATCCGCGCCAGCCGTCCGTCGGGGACACTGACCATCCCCTCGTTGGGCTCGATCGTGCAAAACGGATAGTTTTCACTGGCCGCGGATTTAGACAGCGTCAACGCATTGAACAGCGTGCTCTTGCCAACATTCGGTAGACCAACAATTCCAGCTTCCATTTCCTGCTCGTGTTTTCGAAAAATTCGTGAGTGCGGGTGTGAATTCGATATCGCCAGCGACGTTTTCAGACGTGGCGGCAGAGCGGTATGTTAATAGATAGACGTGCTTTGTTCCAGTTGAGATTCGTAACCTTTCAGCGGACGTCGGCGATCTTATGTAAAACGTGACCGAAGGAGAATCCTACCACTGGTCTTCCATGCAATAGAGCCGTTTCTCACCGCGAATAAAGATCAGCTTCCCAGCCAACGCGAACGACGCGCTGATGCGATCATCAATCGAATTGGCCCACAGAATCCGGGGGACGTCGTTTTTGAGATCCGTCACGCGTGAACCAAGCGACACGCTTCGAGCCCGTGATATCGTAACTGCTGCCGACAAAAACACACTCTCCATCGCTGACTGGCGAAGCGCAAACATTGTTGGACAGTCCGCCACATCGCCAAAGCTCTTTTCCGTCGCTGAGTCGGTAGCCGCGCACGGCAGTAGTCCCCGCCACGATTACTTGCTTCACCCCGGCGTGGTCAATGACAATTGGCGACGACCACGACGTGACCTCGGAGCGCTGCTTTCGGGTTGCTGAAATCCCCAGACCAGAGTTTCACAATCGCCAAACAAGCCCGCGCACAACAATACGATGGCAAGGCAAGATCGCTGTCGAAGTGTTTTCGTCATTGAAGAATCTTACCAACACGAACCAGCGTTTGCTTCCAAGGAAAATAAGGATCGCAACAATTTCGCTTGGTAAGCACTAGGTCATAAGTTTTCAGACACCATTAGCCGTTTGGCACTAGCCACGGTTTCTTTTTCAATTGGAAACTTATGGCCGGGTGCTTAGTCCTCGACGCGATCCGCGGGGGGGAAACTACCGAACTACATTTTTCTCACAAGTTAGCACTCGTTGTCCAACAAATCATTGGCCAACAAATCGTATTTCTAAGACACCGCATGCTCCGTCGCTACCACCACAGGCCGGTGCTCATATGGTACGCCGGACGGCGACGGACTCGGGGTTGGTGGGGAACTTCAAAGCGTCGCGCCGGCGGCAAAGATTGATTATCGTTGGCTGCTTGCGTGGTAAGTTCCGGCTCAAGCTGCATCAACGCCTCGACCCGGTCGTCGGCGGGAGGATGAGTGCGTAGCATGTTTGGCTGACGCACTCCGTCGGCCGTTCCAAAAATCCTCTCCAGCATCCCTTTAGGCTTGTGACGCTCGAGTTTGATCAACGCCGAAGCCAGCCCGCGTGCGTCGCCGGTAAGAACCGCAGCGCCTCGGTCGGCATTAAATTCTCTGGTACGCGAAAGCGCTAGTTGCAGCATCGTGGCCACGGCAGGAGCAAGCATCATCACGCCGCCCGAAAGTAGCAGATTCCATCCGGGACGGCCGATCATGAAGCTGGAAAACGAAAACAACATCATGAAGAAGCCAATTCGCGCCACCAACGACACCGACCCTTTAATGATATCGGCGATCCCCATCGTCGTCGTATCTTTACAGCGGATGTGAGTGATCTCATGAGCCAAGATCCCCGCCATCTCGCGCGGATTCATCATGCGAAGAATCCCGTCGGTCACGCCCACCGCCGCACTTTCACCTTGCCCAACAGCAAACGCATTCGCCATGCGACTGGGAATGAAGTGCAACGTCGGCAGCGGCTCAATCCCGGCGCGTTGGCAAAGTAGCGCGAACGTTTCACACAATTCGGGAGCTTGGTGATATTCCAGCGGTTGAGCCTTGTACATTTTCAGGACCATCGCCGATGTGGCTCGCCGGCCAAACAGCAATCCGAATACGGTAAACGCCAACGCCACCGTGACGCCAAAGGTGCCGAACAAAACCCATGCCGAAAAAGCGACCAAGACCAGCAAAGCCACAATCAACAATAGACTTTGCGACCAATTAGAGGCCCAATGATGCCGGGATGAGAGAGGAGATGCGTGGGATGACATAAACGACTTCGGAAAACGGTCACGACGACCCCCGTACCTAAACTTTGACGTGACAAATCATGAACTTCCTCACGGGCGTTACGATATTATAGTCGCCCGTCGCGTCCAGCCGAGCCATATCGCAGAACCAAAGGAATGGACCTGAAATAAAATCCGAGATTCCGAAATTCGGATTCAAGTCTCAATACGAGATCGACACCTGAGCGAGATGCTGCCGCAACTCAGGAGAGGCCATCGTTGAACAGACTTTAAAACGCTCGGCGAGTCTTTCTTGGCGGTAGGTAAAGATCCGCTTCAAGTCCGGTTTCACCATCACCTTATGTAGCCAAATGCCACCACGCGGAATGTAATGCACCTCGTCTCGAACCAGCGTCAATCCGTTGCCGAGATCCTTGAACGTGTGCTCATGCCACCAGCGCTTGTACGGCCCTTTGAGTTGCTGATCGACAAATTTGTGAGGCGGTCGCCAATCCGCAATCTCGGTCTGCCAGCGAATCGGGATCATGTGCAAGCGGATTTTATAGTCCAACAGCGTCCCTTTCTCCATCTCGATCGGCATCGGCGTGATGATGCGAAAATTCAGCCACGGAGGAGTAATGGATTCGAGATTTTTAGCGTTTGAAAAAAACTCGAACACCTCCTCAATCGGAGATTCCACGACGACTTCGGCCCGCAAATGATAGCCCTCATTTAGGTCATCAAAGAATTCAAGAGTACCAACGTTGTTCGTCATGTTGCTGCCATGGATTGTCAGGATGGGCGAGTTCTTTTCTGTTTACCGAGATCTTGTGATGAAATTAACGGTTGCTCCCAAAGAAACCGTATTTTGCAGCCTATAAGTGGTCGTGTGGTCGATTGTCTGACAGCATGCCTCCTTTCGGCAGACTCTCGCTACAACCCGCTCAACCGGCAAGGTCCATGATGGAGAGCCCGGAAGCGGTCATTTTAACAACGGAAGTCTCTCATTCTCTTCAGAAAGCGATAGGTTTACCTAGGTCGCTGCAAATATTCCCGTCGTTCCCAATATCGGAACTGCCCAATTACTAGTTCCTAACGCGAGTTTCAAATGTCAGAACACTTGATTGGCTCACCGCCAAAATCGAAGCGGATTCTGGAACTCGATGCGCTGCGAGCGATCTCCTGCCTGAATCTTCTACTGTTCCATTTCACGTATGTTTACGCGAACAAGTACGGTTTTTCGTCCCCGCTAGGATTTGCTTTCCCGTATGGAAAATACGGAGTCGAGTTGTTTTTCATGTTGAGCGGTTTTGTCAACGCGATGACGTTTGTCGGAAAACGCTCGGTGAAGGACTTCATCTTCGCGCGTGCGATCAGAATCTTCCCATCCTATTGGGCGGTGATTCTACTTAACGTCTTTCTGCTGAGCTACCTTCCGCTGTTCCACTGGCAGCTGTCGTTGGGTGAGATTTGGGCCAACCTGTCAACCATGCCACGCTTGTTCGGGTATGAGAACTTTGAACCGGTAACGTGGACGTTGCAGATTGAAATGCTCTTCTACGCCACGCTGGTCATCATGATGATGTGCGGAGCATTTAAAAACATGCTCAAGTCTTTGACGATCATGGTAACGGCTTGCCTTGTATTTTGCATTTGTCAGGCGGGCATCAATTCTGCGTTTCCGAATTCAGGCCTCGCGCGCCCTTTGTGGATCGTAGAGAATGTCTGCTACGTGCGAAACCTGCCGCTATTCGCGATGGGCATGTTGCTGAATGAAATTAAGAACAAACGAGGCAACACAAAACTAAACATTGCCGGCATCGTCTATTTTGGGATCGTGTTTCAAGCCATTGATTTACGCGATCACAATCCTGCCGCGACGGTATTGTTGTTTGGCTTGTTGACGGCGTGTGCGTGGGGCAAGGTGCCGCCGTTACGTTTCAAACCACTACTGTACATCAGCACCATTTCCTACACGCTCTATTTGTTCCACAACAACATTGGTTCGACGCTGATCTACTCACTTGAAGAAATGGGTACCGGTCCACTGGCAGCCGTTGTCATTGCCACAATTCTTTCAATTGCCGTTGGGGCCGCGACCACCATGTGGTTCGAGCAACCGCTGACGTCGTTTCTCCGCGCTTGGTGGAAGCGTCGTAAAACAGACAAAGTTTTAGCACCTCGATCATCTTCCAATCCTGACGCGGTAGCCTCTCGCTAATCCGAAACTATCTCCCAAAAAAGAACAATGAAACTAACCATATTCACTGATATTGAAACCCTTGCGCCGCAACGCGATTGCTGGGACCGGGTTGCCGGCGAGCGATCGTTCTTTCGTTATTCGTGGCTAATGAATTGGTACAAGGCCATGAGGACCGAAGGTGACCAATTACAAGTTATCGTTGCCATGGACGATCAAGGGCAATGGTATGCAGTAGCCCCATTGTTCATCTCGGCCGGCAAACTGCGCTTGCTTGGATCCGGAGCTGCGTGCACGGACTATGCAGGGCTGTTTTCATGCTTGGATACAAAACTGCATCGAAAATTCGCCGAGATGGTCTCCGACTATCTAGCGGACAGTATTCGAGTAGGTGGCCCGCTGGAAAGCATCGACAGCATTGAACTCGAAGGCTGCGGAAAACTTGACGAATCTGCCGACTACTTTGGTGAACTATTATCGGCACACGGTTTTTCACATCACGAAGTGGAAACCGAGGGCACTTGGAAGGTGCTGCTGCCTGAATCGTTCGACCAGCTCAATGCGACCTTCAGCAAATCCATGAGACGAAAGACAAAGGCGGCGCAGAAGCGTCTTGCTGCAGATGAGACACGTGTGGAATTCGCCGATCCTAAAACTTTCGAACGTCACTGGCAGCTGTTTGAAATGCTTCATCAGAAACGTCGTGAATTCCTCGGTCAGCCCGGCTGTTTTGCCAACCAGAACTTCCGTACCTTTCTGAAGACGGCCACCGGTGAACTGCTTGACGCATCACTCGCTGAATTGCTGGTCATCTTCCACGATGAATGTCCAATCTCGTCCGTGTTGCTACTGAAGTCGGACAACAGTTGCATGATGTACCAATCCGGATTGGACCCAGAATTCTCCGCGCTTGAGCCAGGCTACCAAACCAACACAGCGGCCATCGACTACGCCATCAACAACGGTTTCAAGTATTTTGACTTCTTGCGCGGCGACGAACCGTACAAGGCACGCTGGAGCACCACACGTGAGTCCATTTTGCGACGTAAATACGTGCCGCGCAAACTCAAATCACAACTCAAACACGGAACGTGGGTAATCGGGCGAACGATAAAAAACTACATGACTGGCTCGGGGCATCCCGGTGAGCCGTCTGGTTCACACTGATTGCTTGGTCGACGATCCAAGCAATCTTGATCCTAGTGGTTTGCCAATGCTGAAATGATCAGTTAAGCGTAGAGGATATCGCCAGAACCCCTTGGCTGATTTGGAATTCTGGCGAATCCCACTTCATGTCAACTCAGCTCTGAAAGACCACGAGTGCAACCTTAAATCTTGCGAATCGGGTTTCTATCGAATCGGGTTTCTATCGATTCGGGTTTCTACGGCAGATGCTTCGCTAGTGCAGTTGCTAAATCTTCCTCTTCACCCAATCTTTGGGTTTTTGCTTCTTCGCAAACAGTTTTCCGGCAGGGCTGGCCAATATCGCCGGCAGGAAAAACAAGTCTCCCACCAACGCCATCATCAGCAAGACCAGCATCATAAATGAGAATTTGGCGGTTGGCATAAAGATGCTGAACAAGAACGGGCAAACTCCCAGCCCACAAATTAGCGATGTGTCAATCATCGCTTTGGCACAGTGTTTGAATGCAAATCGGATCGAGGCAGGACGCGACAGTCCATTGCGGGTGCCGCGCCGGAACCACGTGAGAAAATGGATGGTATCGTCGACGGCAACCCC
>CALKXO010000281.1 GCA_938003615.1 uncultured Pirellulaceae bacterium
TCTTCAACGAGCAACGATTGGCCGAAAAACTCAAACGCGACCAGAAGAAGCTGCTGGCGATAGTTCAGTATTCCAAACACGCAGTCGACCGCAAAGCATTTTTGCTAGAGTATTTTGGAATCAAATAGAACGTTTTGTGGCTGAACGTTCGATACAACCGAGCGAGAAACTGAGACAAGTGGGTGCCATGCTTCACGCCCTAAAGAGGAAATGTAACTGTTGAATGAAGCATGCTTACACGATAGATGTGGCAGTGGTTAACGCTGCGTGAGCATGTTTCCGGTGGCAGGCCTGAAACAACCATTGTGGCTCGTGTAAACATGGCACCCCGGTTCACATTCAACTCGGCCCAATTTCGGGGAGGCTTTCTCTCTATATTGGTATCGGGGAGGACCAGAAAATCGTGAAGGAGACCAATTCGTTCAATCGGATTGAGGAGGCCCTGGTGCTGTACGACAAAGAATAACGCCGCCTTATATCCGATCACAAAACCACTTCGGTCCGGCACACCAAAGAAGCCACAGATAGTATTGAACGGCGGCTTTTGATTCTTGAGTGGAGTATTTGGGAATCGAAAGTTAGCTGCTGCGAAGTTGCATCCGAATTAGCGTCTAGGCTGTAAACCAATGGTTCGGGAGGTTTGAACCGGTGCAACTCGAGATGGAGTCGTCGCAGAACTGTGACTGTAACTGTAACTGTAACTGGGACGCTGAACGTTGTAGGTGCGGCGTACCATGTTGCCGTAGAAATGTAGCGGTCGATCAGGACGCTGTTCCATCGGTAGACTGCGAATCCACTCCCGATCCTGCGGCCGCGCAATGGTGTACGGATAGTAACTGGGCGTCGAAGGGTAGTACACCTGACCGAGACAATCTCCGGTCCAAACCGCACTGAGAAATCCAAATATTGGCAACAGGAAGATTTGTATGAATAGACGCCGGTTAGCAGAGAAAAAATCAGCCATGATATTGCTCCCGATCGCGAATCAATCGCGATTTGATAAGTAGTCAAAGTTGCGTTTCGAAGATGTTTGTGCAAAGACTATCGATGGCCAGTAGCGGGGCGTCAAGTCTTTGGTTCTGATTTTTTTAGAAGTCTATCCATTTGCCAAAACTCACTGGACGTATCGGCGGTAGTCGAAAACCTGTTAACAAGTGTAGGCTCTGTCCCGCAATTGGTGAGCGCCCAATGGCATTCACTTAAGAATGTCACCATTAGTTTCTAGCTGTTCTTTGGATCAATTCATGTAGCCGATCTCGCCAGAGATTGGAGAGTTTACCCGTAAGGCATCCAAAGTCTGACGACTTCGGCTACTCTATATTGGTGTCGAAGATCTAAAGTGAGTGGCATTCGGCTAGCGCCTTGCGGCTCACAAGTCTATTTGCGAAATCACAATTGGGCGACAGAGCCGAGGTTTTAGTTGTCTCTTTTGCTGCTCATCTGCACTGCGCTCATTGATATTTAGGTGACCGTGTTTTCAAATAGATGCGCGAGAAAAAACGCGCGGAAACATTGTTCTTTTTCTCTTTTACCTTGTGCTCGTTAACCCCATAACATCATGAACGACAACGCGCTACCACCCCAAGTGGTTTTCCTAAGCTTTATGGTGGTCGCAGCCGGGTATCTAATTAGCAGCTTCTTTTGGTTTGGTAGTTTGATGCTGTTGGTGGCTTCGGACGGAATGTTTCCCGAGGCTCACCGAATCTGGAGTTTGGAAAATGATCAATTCAAAGAGGCACTTGCCGCCGATCCATACTCGGTAGTGCCGGTGTCTCTGTTTTGGTGTGTGTTTTGTATTGGCTTTTTGGGCAGTCTGATTGGCGGATTTTCAGTCGTTCGTTCGGCCCCATTTTCGAAATATGGGCATGTGATTTTTACTGCAACGCTGATTGCAATCAGCTGGTTACAGCAATTGATCTCCGGGAAAAGCCCCAACGAATTTCGCTGGATGATCCTCATATCAATGTTTGCGATGGCCGGCGGAATGTTACTCGGTGGCAAACTGGGATATCGAGAAAACGCACCGGTGGAAGCCAAATTCATCGACGAAGAATAATTCAGCAGGGAAGGTAGATTCATCAAAGAATAATTTCGGTAGAATCTCGGTTTATGAATATTCGGCTTGTCGCAAAATATCTTGGCATCCTGTCGCTGTTGATCGGCGCGGTAATGTTGTTCAGCCTGATCTGGGCCGGTCCCCAGATGGGTTACCATACGGATCCCGATCCAGCGATCGCCTCGGGCGGTTGGGAATATCGCGGAATGATCGGTTTGGTTCTCAGTATGCTGGTCAGTTTCGCTGTCGGCGGAGGACTGTACGCCTACGGGCGGACGTCCAAAGCGCGGTTGTTTCGCAAAGAGGCGATGGCGGTGGTTGGGCTCAGTTGGGTACTGGCGACCGTGCTCGGAGCGCTTCCCTACACGTTCAGCGGAACGCAACGCGGTCCTTCCATTCGAACATTTGGAGACATTGAAACGGTGCCAACGGTGTTGGTCAGCCAACCCACCTATTTGTTTTGGAAGTCATGGGAGCGCGTGCCCGTTAGTGCAGACGAATTCGCCGTTCTGGATCGGGTCGCCAACGTCAACGCCCGAGGAATCAGTCGGGGTGAGTTGAACCTAGCGGTAGGAATCGAAGATTCAGACGCCATTTTCGCGCAACTTCAAAAGCGCAAAAATTTGGGACAATGGCTAATTGCTCCGGGGGACGAACCCGACGCACCATCAGACCGAGCATCTCACTTCCGGTTGCGGTGGGTGAAAATGGGACTGGTCGATTCCATGTTCGAGGCTCAGTCGGGGTTCAGCACCACCGGTGCGACCGTATTGTGTGACTTGGAAGATCCCGCGCTGGTGCCACACTGCATTTTATTTTGGCGAGCCTCTACCCATTTTTTGGGCGGGCTTGGCATCATTGCTCTGTTCGTCGTCGTGTTGGGCCAAGGATCGGCCGGTAAGTCTCTATTGCGGAACGAAACCCCCGGGCCGGCTCAAGATTCCCATGCCGCACGCATCCAGCACACGGCTTGGTTGTTTGCGGCGACCTACGCAGCGCTCAATGTGATGTTGGCTGTGATCTTGTTCTTTCTGGGGATGAGCGCTTTCGATGCGATTTGCCACGCGTTTGCTACGATGGCCACCGGTGGGTTCAGCACCTACAACGCCAGTCTTGGGCACTTCGTTCAAGACGGAACTAACGGTATCGCAATCGAGTACACCGTGATTTTGTTCATGCTGTTGGCAGGTGCAAATTTCATGTTGCTGTTTTTGTGCTTCACTGGGAACCCGTTTGCGCTGTTGAAGGATCTTGAGTTTCGCACGTATGTTGGCATTATCGCTGTGTTCACCGCTGTGATCTTCTTTATGGGCTACGGTTTGGGGGATACCGATTTTGATACGATCGAACATGGCTTTCGCAACGGACTGTTTCAGGTGATTTCCATCATTACGACCACTGGATACGGCACGGCTGATTTTGATGGCTGGAATCATTTTGGTAGGGCCGCGCTGTTGTCGCTGATGTTCGTTGGAGGATGTGCGGGAAGTACGGGAGGCGGCCTGAAAGTAGTGCGGTATATTCTGCTGGTGAAAATATTAGGGCTTGAGATTGAAAGAGGCTATCAACCCAAGGTGGTGCGATTGCTGAAGATGGATGGCAAGCCATTGGAGGACCAAAGTCTTCGCAATTCGATCGTGGTTTACTTCAGTTTGGTGATCGCGTTGTTTGCGTTCGGTTTCCTCGCCATGATGTTGTTCGAGCCCGATGCGACTTGGGGAGTTGATACGTCTAACAAAGTGATCGATTCGGCCAGCGCGGTGGCATCGACGTTGAATAACATTGGCCCCGGTTTGGGAATCGTCGGTGCGACGCAGAATTACGCGCCGTTCAGTCCGCTGATCAAGAGTTTGTTCATTTGGCTGATGATGTTGGGGCGCCTAGAGATGTTTCCGATTTTGGTTCTGTTCGCTCCCGGTTTTTGGCGAGAACAATAGTGACCAGCGGTCAGCAGCGGGGCAGTGAAGGCGGAGCACGGACCACCGACCGGGGGGACTGGGGAATGATGGCGTTAGCCACGTCGTTTCACGGGATCATGCTGACGGGATCGGCGATTGTCATCCTGCTCTCGTTTCTGATGAAGGCCAACGACTCGAACCAAGTGTTCCTGCCGGGCGTTTCTGTAGCGATGCCAGAATCGTGTCTGACAAAGATGTATTTGGGAGCTAATTGTCCTGGATGCGGGATGACGCGCGCGTTTATTCGCATCAGCGGTGGGCAGTTTGCCAAGGCGCGGCGGCTAAATAGTGCGAGTTTCGTCGTCTATCTGTTTGTCGCGATTCAGATACCATGGCATGCGATGCAGTTGTTTCGTATTCGCAAAGGCATCGGGCCCGTGGATTCTTGGTGGACGATCGTGCCCGGATTGGCAGTGATCGTAGCATTGGTGGTCAGTTGGTTTTGGAGAGGTTGAACAATGGAAACACAGCAACGCGCTGTTGAAGTTGATGGTCAAACGATGATGGTGTGGGACCGGGGGCCGGCTGATGGTATTCCGATTCTGATGGTCCATGGATTTCCACTGAATCACTCGATGTGGTCCAACCAAATTGATGGACTGGATCCTGATGGAGATCGCTTTCGAATACTTTGTCCAGATTTATTGGGATGTGGCCAGTCAGACTCGATCGCCGATGGAACCAGTATGGAACAGATCGCAGATCAGTTGGCCGCCATGCTGGATGAGGTCGGCGTTAGTG
The DNA here is from genome assembly GCA_938003615.1 of uncultured Pirellulaceae bacterium. GTDB lineage: Bacteria > Planctomycetota > Planctomycetia > Pirellulales > Pirellulaceae > Mariniblastus. The sequence continues at coordinate 4,756 of CALKXO010000281.1, forward strand.
GCCCGGTTGTTTTTTGCGGGCTGTCGATGGGCGGATACGTCGGTTGGCAGTTTCTAAAACGCCATCGTGATCGAGTGAGTCATTTAGTTGCCTGCAACACACGCGCCGCGGGAGACACTGAAGAAGCTGCCCTCGGAAGGAAGAGGATGGCCACCTCGGTCGTGCTGATTGGAATTCAGCCGATCGCTGACGCGATGATGCAGACGTTGTTCTATTCTGATCCAACGCGCTCAAAGGAGCAAAACGATCAGAAGGACAAAGAAAAACGGGAACAGATTAACAAGGCGATTGCGTCAACCGACGTACAGACGATTGCCAAATTGCAATTGGCGATGGCGGCGCGGCCGGATATGACCGAATTTCTTAATCAGATCGACGTTCCCACCTTGGTGATAAGTGGTCGTCACGACACGATCACGACTGAGAAAGAAGTGCAGGCGCTGGCCGACGCGATCGCCGGATCCACATTTGTCTGTATCGAGAACGCGGCCCACCTAACACCGCTCGAGCAAGGTGCTTCGTTTAATGAAGCATTGGTCGCGTTTTTGAGCCAATAGGGGGGCTTGAACTCTTGCCGGTCCAAAGTTGTCGGGCCCGTCTTGAGTGTGCTTGCTACTGAGCATTCTCTTGCGTCTTCGGCGAATCGATAATGCGAAACGTCGATTCGCTTTTTAGGACGCCGCAGGTGTCAGGGAAGGTATGAAACGCTCGGACACGCACGTGGTTGATGAAAGATTGCACATCGACGTAGCTGACGGCTCCAAAGGACAGACGCCCGTTGGATTCAAACCGGTAGACCAGTCCGTTGGTTTCAACGCTTTGATCTTGCTTACCCAATTGCTGCTGAATGGTGACAAAGGTCTTTGCCGCGACAGTCTCAAACTCGACTTCAGCGCTGTAATGAATCTTGCCATCCATCAGCAGTTGTTCGTTTTGACAGCGTCCTTCAACCGAGTGAGAAATAAGGGTTTGACCGGTCGGCAGTGGATGGTGACAGCTGGCGCTAACTTCTGAAAGCAAACAGTGGTTGTGCTCGAACGATAGCCAATGCCCATCGGTGGTGATGTGAACCTGTAGTTGATAGTTTTCCCGTTCAAACGTCTTGCTGGCTCCACGGTTAAATAGCTCGGGATGGAGTGATCGTGCGAACAGATGAAAACTGAGATCAGTGATTTTTGGGCGAGCGGATAACACGTGGCTGCGGTGGTGTGTGCAAAGATAAACGGCGAGTGATGAATTCAATCAAGCAGCCAAAATCGCTGCAAGATCACCATTATAAATCCAGTTGCCATACCGATGAAGATCAACTGATTGAAAACGCAAACTTTCGAAGTGCTGGCGCGCCGAACCTTTTTTGAAAACTTGTCGTTTATTGCTTGACACCGAAGCTGTCGATCGAAACAAATTCGTTCTAGAAAATACCACTGGTTCTGCAAACCTTGATTTTGGTGGCAGTTGTCTTGGTATTAGGCACGGTTGCGCCCTACAAAACCGTAGCTAGAGCCAAAATGCTAGAACGCCAAAACGGCTGACATTTTTGATCCGAATTCTCTTAGGGGTGTCACGTTTTCGAACGCTCCGACGCCTGATTTAAACTTGCTACCGGAAACATGCTTACGTCAGCGTCACCACTGCCTAATCCATCGCGTCAGCATGCCCGCAATTGTTTGCAGCGATTCTCGTTAAGACTTGAAGCATGGAACCCGAAAGTTAGGTAGCCGTAAACCACTAATTCCTTCGAAGTTTTGCCCTCGACAACTGGTGCCGTCGCTAGTTTTTTTCGATGGCCGCGCG
>CALKXO010000282.1 GCA_938003615.1 uncultured Pirellulaceae bacterium
AGGTCGTTACCCACGGTGGTCCAGAAAAAATTGCCAACGGTCTGCACAATCGGCTACAGCCGATTGCCGAATCGCTAGAGCAAGAAGTGTCAACGTTGGCTCAGGCATTTGAGCAGACGGAGTGCCTTGGGCATCAGATGAGTGGAAGTGGAACAAGTTATTTTGGAATCTTTTCCGATGTTCAGGCAGCTGGGATTGCTGCTGAAGAGTTGGGAAAGCGAAATTCGGATTGGAATATTTTTAGTGTACAAAGTCTCGGCCGAAACGATGTCATAGCCGCATGATGTCGATGGGCGAGCAAGGAGAATGGGGATGGAGATTACCGAAGTTCGAATCAAATTGATGGAGAACCCAGAGGATCGTCTGCGCGGCTTTTGCAGTGTCACCTTCGACGGGGCTTTCGTCGTCCGTGACTTGAAAATTATTGAGGGAAACAATGGCCCTTTCGTCGCAATGCCCAGTCGCAAGTTGACGGGAAACTGCCGCAAGTGTCGGTCGAAGAACCACCTGAAAGCCAACTACTGCAATCAGTGCGGCTCCAAAGTCCAGCAGGAGCGTGTCCCGCACGATAATAGTGGTCGAGCGAAACTCTACGCAGATATTGCTCATCCTATTAACGCTGAGTGCCGCGAAATGATTCAGCGGCGGATCGTGGCAGAACTGAAGAACGAGCAAAAGCTCGCGCGAGAGCCTGGCTATCGGTCAAGGTATGACGAAGGCTATGACGAGGGGCGTCAGGTCCCTAGACCTCATAGGAAGCATGAGGAGACCATTTCGTCCACTGCCGTCCGTCGCAATGTCGTCCAATCCGAGCAGCCCGAGCAGCCTCAAGTTAGTGATCAAGCCAAGGTTGGGGAAAGCAGTGGCGACGAGATCAAGCCCGACGCAAATGCTGGCGTGACTGATTCCGGAGGTAAGAGCTCCGGTGTGGCTGAAGGGCCATCGGGGGCCAGTTTAACAGCCGGCACGGCCAAAGTGGTGGATGGTTTGATCAGCGCAAGAACGAGCGGGGCTTCCATTTCCAACGCGACGATGGGTTCGATCGCGAAATCGCAGGTGCGCGACGTTACCGATTCTGGCGACTCATTTGGCAAAGGGGTCTTCGACGTTTGATAGAGGCCCTCGAAATTGGCATCAGGCGCTCGTCAGCGTTGGGCATCTTCTTCGGCTTGGTTAAGCGTTGTTCCCGAGACAACGATTCTTCTTTCTTCGAGATCAATCGTTTCAACATTTACCCGATAAATTGTTTGAATCATTAGATCCTCCTCCGGCACGACGACGGTCAGTAACGGATCGCCTTCCAATTCGCTCCAGTTTGTTTGGTAGCCGCTACGGTTAAGCCCTTTGCTGATTCCATCTGCGAATGAATTAATTGGGATAGGAATAACCCCGGCCTGAATGCTCCGGAACCTGATCGCAAATTGGTCTCTTTGATCCGTTTTGAAAATGTCCAACTTGGCTACGACGATTCCTCTAATCCCCCGATAATTGGCTCGCCCCGCAATGCTGATCTCGCGTTGTGTAATTGCGACGCGCGGATCTGCGACCAACTCTTTGGGCAACAGCTCTGGAAACTTCTCGGATAATTCAGTCGCCAGCCAGCCGTTAATTTGGTCTTGAGAGACCTCCCCGCGCCAGTTCCCTTGTTCGAGAACCGCGTTGTAGAGATCCATCACTGTGTTTTCCAGTTCGGCACCTTTCTTCTGCGCTACTTCTGGCGTCTGGCGAAGGGCTTCCTGATAGAACTCGGGCTCTTGTTGCGACAGGAAATAGGCCCCTGAAATAAGGGCAATTCCAACCAATAGAACGATGAGCAACCACCTTAGCAGCCTGCCAAGAAAACTCCGCTTCGGTGGGACTGGCAGTTCCTGTTCATCATCAAAATAGTCCTCGGCTGGATCCATGTTCCGATTTCTGTTGCAGCGCGAATGGCAAATGTTGAGGCCTGTATGAATCCCAACATTAGCGTGCTCCATATATTGAGGCAAGTTTGATCTCCCCCCGCAAATGCAGCACCGATGATGCGCTAAAAGATATCAAATGCCCCGTCAACCAACGGCGTTGCGAGAATCGACAGGTAGCTGCGGCAGTGACGTGAAAATCGAAATAACACCTTCAGTGGTCATCGCTGCGAAACGACCGTAACAGGAACGTTACTACGATGCCGCCAACGATCTCCAGCACGCCAAATGAGCAACGAGTCATACGGCCGAAATGGCTGCTAGCACTAAGAAGATGACGTGTCCAAGTGGGCAAAGTGATCTAGGTAGATGACGCAAGTTGGATTAAATTTTGCGTAGTTGGATGATAGTAAAACGGAGTTTAGCAATGAAGCTGACCAATCTCGCCATCGATGGCTACCGACAATTAAGGCATGTTTCTCTCGCGCAAATTAGCCCCACTTTGAACGTGGTCTACGGAGAAAAAGGCTCGGGGAAGACCCGGATTTCTGATTTCATCAAAAGTATTCTCTTCGGCGACCAAGGGAACTGGCTGAAGCAAAATGAATTGACTCCCGGTTCGGTTGATGTCGTTCATTCGTCCGGGCAGTATCGACTGACACGCGCTAACAGTCATCGCCTAGACATTCAATCGTTGGCCACCGGTCGCCTAGGAGCTGTTGCCGGTCAGGCCGCTAGTCTTAACGCGTTGACCGGGACACTGGACGCCGACGTCTATCAATCGGTGTTTGATGTTTCCTTCAGTGACGATCACTTGGATGAGAAAAAGTTTGCCAGCTTCCTGAACGGCCGTTTGAATGTTCCTGTTGGCGTGGAAGCAACCGGTGACCAATCGGCCGCTCAACGAAGTCGCGAAACGGCCAATCGCTTGAAAGCAGAACTCGAATCAGCGCGTCAGCAGTTGCTTCATCTGCAAAATCAACGCCAACAATACAACGACGAAATTTCGCGCATCGAATCTCAAGTCGCAGGTCAACTGAACCAGATTGATTCAGAGATCAGTCTTATCACTACCGCAATTTCTCGACTGTCACCTTCGTCAGTTTCAACTCAAGTCATTGATGCAGAAATTCGCGAGTTACAGCGTCGAATCGACAATGCACAACCCACTTATGTTCAACAGCCGGTGCCCCAACAGGATCTGCTCT
>CALKXO010000283.1 GCA_938003615.1 uncultured Pirellulaceae bacterium
AGGGTCTATCAGCCAGTCCAGCCTTTTTTGTTTGGCAATGACATGTCCACTGGCCCTAATTCTTGACGACCGGTTCCAGATAGATGTTGCGGTACGAGACTGCGGTGTGATCACCCTGCAAGTAGATTGGGCCCGGAAGAGCCGGGTTGGTATGTACTGCTCCGCCAGTTGGTCCAGACACTGGTTTGTTGTCGATGACGGTTTGGCCGTTGAGGACGACGGTAACATGCCGATCAACCAATGTTAGATCGTAAGATTGCCACTGCCCGCCGGGTTTGCCCGCATTAAACGTTGGAGTAATCGCTCCAAAGATTGCGCCCGGGCCTTGGATGCCCTGCATCCGGCTATCGCGATCGACAACTTGTGCTTCGTACATACCGCGCAGATAAACGCCGCTGTTGCGTTTTTCGCCAATCAAAAATTCAATGTGTAAGCGGAAGTCCTCGAACTTCGATTCCGTTTTTAAATTTGCATATGCGCCCGTTGCACTAAAGTCTGTCTTTGGCGTGGTGTTGGTCATGGCACCGTCTTTCACGCTCCAACCGTTGACCTTATCAGACTCGTGCGGTCGCCAACCGGAGAGATCTTTTCCATTGAAGAGCACAATGCGATCTCCAAATTTTATTTTCGATAGATCGGGGGCGGTCGTTGGCATCGGTGGAATCTGAACCCCGGTGAAAGTGTCTTTCTGGATCGTTCCATTGGCTTGTGTCTTTTCAATAGTTCCATCCAGTTTTCCGTCCACCATCCCGACATCGACTTTGGTGGCCGTGGCGGCGCGGCCCTTCTTGCGCTTCCTTTTCATTACGAACTGCAATCGATCGCCGACAACTTGAGCGTTCGGATATGGGCCAACCGGGCCAACATAAAGTCGCAAGTAGACTTTTGGTTTACCGTTTTCTTCTGCAACACGCATCCACGCGGGGGTTTTCGACGCGAGGTCCAACGACCAGTCTCCGATCAGCCCAGCTGGAATTGAACTTCCTGCTGACGGTGCTGCCGTTGCCAGTAGATGTTTGTCGAACCAAGCAACGAATTGGCGTTCATCGGTGGCTCTGTCAGGCCAACCATGCCCAACGCCTTTCTTGACAACCACTTCGACGGTTGCTCCTTTCGCTTGGGCTGCCGATTGGAAACTGGTGGCTTGATGGAGGGGGACAACTTTATCTGAATCGCCATGGACAATCAGAACCGGTGGCGTTTGTTCACTGACGTGATAGATCGATGACATGTGTCGGCCAAGTTTTTCACGGCCTTCTGCGGTTTCAGACTCATCACCGAAAGCCGGTTGCCAACGTGCTTGCTTTCCCACGCCGACCGCCATGTCTCCTGCTTCGGCCCAGTTTCGATAATCCGTTGGCGGATAGAAAACGGCTGCCGCTTGGACAGCGCTACTAACGCGGTCGATTGGATCTTTCGCCTTTGGTGGTCCGGTCGATGCCTTGGTGGCCAAGATTAAACTCAGGTGGCCTCCAGCGCTGCTGCCTGTGACGCCGATTTTATTCGGATCAATTTCCCAGCTATCGGCGTTGTGACGAATGAAGCGCACGGCACGATGCATAAACCCCATGATGTCGCGCACTTTGTAACGTGGCTGGGAACCATGAACCACTGCAAAGACGGTGTAGCCCTGATCGGTGTAGAGTTTGGCGATGTCGTCTTTTACTTTTCTGTGATTCGACTTCCAGCCACCGCTGACAATCTTGATGATCGCTGCGCCGTTGGGATTCTTGGGAGTGAAGACATCCATTGTCAGGGCGACCCCTTCGAATTTGTGATAGATCACGTCTCGTTCGCGCGTGACGCTCGATCCATCTTGGGCAGACGCGCGACTTCCGCAAAGACTGGTCAGCAGTATCAAAACCAACAAGAGGTTCAGAATCAATCGCATCGTGCATTCTCTTTAGGTTGTACCGGATTTAGTTGGATTCAGTATAATAGTAGACTAGGGACATGTCATGAAAGCACCGGATATTGTGTTTGTGCTGTGCGACGATCATCGATTCGATTGTTTGGGTGTGGTTGGTCATCTCTTTTTGAAGACGCCCTCACCTTGACCAACTAGCGCGCGATGGTGCCATGTGTAATCGAGATTCAACTTATCCTCGGCGCGATTCTGAAAAAGCGAAACCAGCAGGGTTTCCTTCGGAGTACCTCAAGTAGCCGTTTGAGGCGGAGGAATAACTCACTCGCCGATGCAGATGATTTCTTTCATCGTGCGATGATAGATGTGTCCGTTGCTAAATGACAACGAGTTCACGGTCCAAGTCTTTCCCGGTTCGCCAAGGTCATTGACCGCGACGAGCGCTGATTGGTCGAATTGTTCAGCCGTTGTATCGACGACATAGACCATGCCGATTGCGTTGGTGAAGAATAGGTACTGGTTGATCATGGTGGGCGAACCAAGGAAGCACTTTTGAAATCCGCCCCCTAAGGTTCTGATGTCGTTTCCCTGCCTTTGGCCTTTGGAGTTCAAACCGTCATTCGATTGTTCGGTTTTCCAAATGAACTTGCCGTCTGCGTTGAACTCGCGCGGCACCTCAAGATGTTCGTTAACTCCGGTCACTATGTTGTGTCGTGCTAGGAAAGGCTGATAGCGAACCATGTAGTACAGATGGTCGCCAGCAAGCATGTTGCAGTGGCGTTGACTTTCACGTTTTTTCTTCGGCACCACATTCTCTTTCAAAGAATATGCTTCGTTGGCTTCATCATAGGAATATTGGTTGAACATCTTCAGCTGCTTTTTCGCGGACAGCTTCCCAGTCTTTGTGTCAATGGTGAGATGGTAATCAGTTTTGAGAAACCAAGAAGCCTTGTCGGCATCCCAGTGTTGGGTGCTCAGTGCGCCCCAGCCAGAGAGGTTGTTGGGTTCTTCCGGTTCCCAGCGCCATATTGCCGATCCAGATTGGCCGTCTGCGAGACTGATTAGGCTCAAACCAACCGGTCGTTCCGGTACGCCGTGTGGTCCGCCACGACCGATTAAAGCGGCGGGTGTCCCATCGGACGTTGTCCCAAGGCAGGGCGCGTTGTAGTGCGTGATTGCGTCTGTTGTGACCCAGATTCGTTGGCCTGTTTTTTTGTCGAATGCATGCAAGTAGTTCCAGTCTTGCTCGCGCGTTGCATCATCTCCGGCCGGTGGTTCAACGTTTAGAATAAGATCCCGAAACAGAATGGAATCGAATTGCTTGTTGAAAGGACGACCGCCTGTCGGTTTCCAAGTCCGACTCCAGATCTTTTCTCCCGCGAGGGTAAAACAAGCCATGCCTCCACTGGAGTTGATGGCCCATACATGGCTACCGTCAGTCGCCGGGCAGGGCGTTGTGGAATCGCTGAACCCATAGTGATAGCTGCTGGGCATGGTGCCTTCTATCGTTTGACTCCATAGCGATTGCCCCGTGTTGGCATCAAGGCAGAGCAGCACGATCCTAGTGTCGCTAATCCCCGATGCCTTCATCGTTTTTTTATCTGTGACTTGTTGACTGTTTACGTCGTGGGACGCGTTGTCATTGGGCGGATTGATTGTCAGAAAGATCTTGTCATCCCAGATTGCGATGCCACTTTGCCCACCCTCGGGAAGCGTTTTTTTCCATTTGATATTCTGGTTGTTGCGGACTGACCATTTTGTTGGAATTTCTTGATCCGTTTTGACTTTCCAAGTACCATCAGGGCCGCCAGACATTGGCCATTGGTTGTCACTACCGGGGACTTGGGTAACGTGCGTTTGAGCATGAATGTCAGTGGCTTGTAGCAAAGCTAAAATTGCAAAAACGCCGTTCAACATCAATGAACGGCTAAAAACGAACGTGGATTTCATGCGGACTCCAAACGAGCGATCAATTCCTGTGTGAAAAACGATTATACCAGAACGTAGCTTTGGTTCGTCGGTCAACCTTCTAGGGGAGTTAGAATGAAAGAAGGTCGAGCAAACATAGGTGCGTTGTTTTACGTTAATATTTTGCTACCGCTTCTCTTAAGAGCACTCCTTGGGGTTACCCAGGATAATGGTTATCGGAGTATCGCGACTGCAATTGAACAATAGCATGAAACAACTAGCTGCTTTTCTGTTGACCATACTGCTCTGCAGCACGCTATTGACGGCGGACGACCAACGCCCCAATATCCTGTTTGTCTGCGCCGACGACATGTCGCATGCCAGCTGCTACGGACACGCGTTTGTCTCCACACCAAACTTCGATTCTTTGGCCACGCAAGGGTTGCGGTTCACCCGCATGTACACGCCGTCAAGCAAATGTGCTCCATCGCGTGCTGTCATGCTGACCGGCCGGAATCCATGGCAGTTGGATGCCGCAGCAAACCATAAACCCGTTTGGCCGTTTAAGTTCAAAAGCGTCGTTGAAGCGCTGACCGATAGCGGCTACTTCAGCGGGTTTACGGGAAAGGGCTGGAACCCAGGCGTCCATCCGAAAGGTCGTGACCTAACCGGTGTTGAATACAACAAATGGAGAGTTCCAAAAACGTCGCTGAAGGTTTCTCCGTTTGACTACACGGCGAATTTCAAAGAGTTCATGCGCGATCGTCCAGACGGGAAGCCTTTCTTTTTCTGGTACGGCGCAAAAGAACCCCATCGAGGATATGAGTTTAAGTCGGGAGTGAAGGCTGGTAAGCGAATTGAAGATTTGGATTTTCTACCCAGCTTCTGGGGTGAAGCGGAATCGGTGAAGCATGACATCCTCGACTACGCCGTCGAGATCGAGTACGCCGTCGAGGTCGAGTACTTTGACCGGCATCTTGGAGACATTCTCAATCTTTTGGAGGAATTGGGAGAGGCTGACAACACGCTAATCATTGCGACCTCGGATAACTCGATGCCTTTTCCGCGCTACAAAGGGCACCCGCATGAGTTTGCGACTCGAATTCCCTTTGTGGTGAAGTGGCCGGGCAAGATTCTAAATCCGGGGCGCGAACGTACCGAGAGAAAACATGCAGTTACGAAACGGTATCCGCTGGTATTTGGATCGAGTCTACCCAACCTGAATCGATGAAGACTAATTTGAGTATGAAGTAGAACAGCATGCAGAGAATTGCACCGGCAGGAATCGTAATCGCCCAGCCCGCAAGAATGTCTCGCATCGTTTTTAAGTTCAATGCATTTAGTCCACGAGCAAGTCCAACGCCCAAGACGGCACCTACGAGCGTGTGGGTCGTTGAAATCGGGAGGCCGATTGGCAACACGGACGCAAACAAAATCGTGATGGCAGCGGCAAACTCAGCACAGAAGCCACGACTGGGGGTTAGCTCTGTGATTTTTTCACCAACCGTTTTGATGACTTTCCAGCCCCACGTGGCCAATCCGGTCACGATCCCAAGTCCGCCCAACAGCAACGCCCAGTTCGGCGTGCTAGATGTTTTCGAGATCGCGTGCTCAGTGACTGCTTGGTACGCCGCAGACAACGGCCCGATCGCATTGGCGACGTCATTGGAACCATGAGCAAACGCCACCAGACAGGCGGTGAAGATTTGCAGGACAGTAAAGATTCTTTCGACCTGCCGCAGTTCGGCGGAATCTGTATTGGTTGTGATCTGTTCAAACGCCGCATCTTGCAATGACTCCGCGTCGCCCAAGAGATTTTTTGCCTTCTCCTGTAACTCACCAGACGAACTGTTTTTCACGCGTTGGAGATGTTTGACGGTCTTGGCGAGAGAGCGCGAGACGTCGGCATCCGAATGAGGATTACTTTGAGAGTTAGAATCGGTGGCGACTGATATTGTATTCCGTAACGCGTATTTGGTGATGCAATAGCCAATAAAACCAAGAACGGCCGCGACTGCTGCGACGCTGAGCATGAAAGTGGCATCCTTGGGATCCATTTCCAGTCGCTTCCACATAGGCTTGAGGCCTTTGTAGCAAGTCATTCCAGTCATGACGAACATCAAAATGAAAACCAATCGGGGCGCAATGAGTCGCGCGGCAGCCACCGGATCACGATTATAGAACACGGTTTTCAAGATTATCGTAAATATAAGGTATGCGACCGTGCCGGATAGCAAAGGAGAAATTACCCAGCCCGCACTAATCATACCGACCTGGCTCCAAAGGACCCCGTTGTAGCCAAGTGCTAGAACGCCAAAACCGACAACTGCACCGACGATTGAGTGGGTCGTCGATACGGGCCAAGACATCCACGTTGCGATTAGCAGCCAAGTTCCCGCCGCCAGCAATGCGGCGATCATGCCACAAGCCAGAATATAGGGCGCGTGTTCGGCCGAGTACTGGTTGCCAATCTCCATTGGATCGAAAATTCCTTTGCGAACCGTTTTGGAAACGTTTGCCCCGACGATATAGGCACCAGCGAATTCAAAAATCGCGGCCAATACGACAGCCCACTTGAGCGTCAACGCGCCTGAGCCCACGGAGGTTCCCATCGCGTTGGCAACATCGTTGGCACCAATGTTCCACGCAACATAGAAACCGCAACCAACAATCAAGCAGATCAGTATAAATTCGACACCCATTTTGCGTGGTGACCTTTTCTCGTAGGGAGTGATGCTCGGGAAGGAAATTTGAACGAACTAATTACTTTAGGCTGAGCGTTTTCAAAACTCGATCAGCCAAGTTTTCAGAGATGTTACTCAGACGGCCGAGCGTTCGAGTGACTCGCATCCAGAGATGGAACTCGCCAGTTGTAAAATCGAAATCATGAGCGTACAGTTTCTTGAGCAGGCTCATTTGAACAACGTCGGCTTGGTGCTCCGCGAAAGCAGCGTCTTTGGCCAAGCCGCGAATTCGTTCTGCTTCAACTCCCCCAAAACCAGCTTCGATTAATTCGTCTAACTGGCTGATGATCAGAGCGCAGATACCGCAGGCGTTAATGTTCAGATCGACAAACTTGTCGAAGTCCGCTCGCACATCATCGGGAAACGGAAGCTTACGAATCGTTAAAACTTTGCAAATGTCCTCGGCCGTGTCGGCTAACGAGTCTTGCAAAGAAAGAATCTCTAAGACTTCGCTGCGATCGATTGGCATGAAGAATCGCTTGAGCAAGCGCTCGCGAATGTCGTCTTTGATCTGGTCCGCTTGGTGTTCAAGTTTCGAAACTTCATAAGTCAAATCTTCGACAACCTCGAACTTCCCCTCCTTAACCGCGGCAAGCACCTCGGACATCTTTTCGATGCACTTGTTGACCTGATCCATATGCTGCTGGATCTGGCTAAACGGAGACCTGCCAAACAGCTTTCCAATGGTACTCATATCAGCAAACACCCACAGTTCAGTAAATAGTGTGCCGCGTCAAATATTATGCCCCGACAGCGCGAGACGAAATCTTAACATCAAGTGAGGATGAACATACGGGCCGCCTCTCTAATTCGTTGGAAACCGACAAGGAAAATCGCCGGAATACCGCAAGGTAGACCAGTCATATCCGCATGTGATTCCCTCCCGGCCCTAGGGTTTTACTTTCGTTTGGTCGGCGTGGGACTAATATTGGGTTTAAGGAGACTTTGTCGCTTTTGCTTTTCGTTCCGGTTGTTGAGCATCTGGTGATGGTGAGAACGGGCGATTGCAGATAACAGTCGTATAGACGACCGTCCCAAACGCTGAAGAACGCACGAGAGGAGTCCGGAAACCGCACTCATCGGGAATTGCGATCACTTATCGTGACAAACTTTAATGATTGAGCAAAACTTACAGGTGTTCCTGTTCAGTTTTCTCTATTCAAATTTACTGCGTGACTTGCTCATGATCCATCTTAACAAGCTTCCAATTACGATCGCTCTGCTCGGTTGTCTGACAGTATTAAACGCTCAGCGACTGACTGCGCAGACGGTGACACATACCGTTCTGTTTGACGTGAGTTTTGCTGATGCGAGCGTCAACGTGATTGAAGTCGATCTTTTTGGTGTCGATGCCCCCAATACCGTGGCAAACTTCCTGGCATATGTTAACGAAGCGCCCGGCAGCAACTACGACGGGAGTATCATTCACCGGTCCAGTCGGGTCGCCAGTAGCGGCGTGGAAGTTATTCAGGGAGGCGGTTTCTATGGCAACGCGGGTTTCACCAGCGTTCCTGCAATGGCGCCGATTGCCAATGAAGCGCTAGTTCCGACGCCGATTTCCAATACGCGCGGAACGATTGCGATGGCACGCTTGGGTGGCGATCCTGACAGCGCCACCAATCAATGGTTCTTCAATGTGTTTGATAACGTTGCGCTGGATTCCATTGATGGTGGATTCACCGTTTTCGGCGAAGTCACTTCTGGGTTGAACGTGGTTGACGCCATTAGCGCATTGACTCGATTTAACGCTACGACGACAAATCCAGCTTTCGCCGAAATCCCATTGATCAATGGAGATACACCGGTTGTGCTCAACAGCATTACAGTCGTTCAGGCTGTTCCAGAACCCGGTACGCTAACTTGGATCGCTTTCTGCAGCTTAGGTTTGACCGTTCGCCGTCGCAGGTAGCCGTTGGAAGAGGGATGGCGGTAGCGACGAACTGTTCTGGAATTTCAATAATTCGTGGATCTGACCAGACGTACCGTCGACCTTTGACGCCATTATTTCAGGTACAGCCAAACGGATGGCCGTTCATCGTCCAAAGCAATATCGGCTTTCCGTTTTTGATCGGCGAGCGTCAGGGAAAAAGATTTTGTCGATTAAAGATGGTACGATCTTAGCACGATATTTCAAGCGGTTGGCTTACAGTGTTCAGAACAAAACGACCACTCTGCTAGTTTGCTCTCAATGGGTTCGTTGTTTTCGAGATAGCTCACGATCGACTCCACATCGTCGAAGATCGCAATCAGATTTTCGTACTCATGTCCCTCGGCGAGCTGTTTGATCAACGGATAGATCGGCTTCTCTTTTGTCCAATAGGCGCTGTTGAGGAATACCATTGGGCTTGAAACGCCTGTGGTCGCGTAGTGATTCTGAGTCGCATCTTGAAAGATTTCTTGGATCGTACCGGCACTGCCCGGCGCAAAAATTAACCCGGAACTGGCAATCGTGACTAACCCATCCTCGCGCACACTGTTTGCAAAATATTTTGCAATGTGAGTCGCGAACGGCGTTGGTGGTTCGTGACCGTACAACCACGTAGGAATTCCAAGGCTTACATAATCACTGTCTGACGCGAGCGGGAATTTTTCTCGTACGCGAAACGCACAGGCCAGCCACTGTTTGTCTTTGTAGGTCGGCGCCGTTGCCAATTCATGCACAGCGTCTTCTAATTCACTATCGGTCCGATCAACAAACCAAGCTCCAACGTGGGTGGCCTCCATCGCTCCAGGGCCACCGCCGCTGACCATTAGATAGCCGCGTCGGGTTAGTTCTCTGGAGATTTTCGCGGCCGTCAGATAGGCTTCGTCCGAACGCTTCATGGAGTGTCCGCCCATCATGCCGACGATTTTTCCATGAGACGCATGCGATGCCAGAAAGTCTCCAATGGCGTCTGTCATCGCCATATCATGCAGCCGTCTTCCGAGTGCGTCGGCGATCGTTGTTGGATTGGGGCCTCCCGTCTCGATCCAGTGTTGATAGACTTTGGCGTCCGTCGTTTGGCAATAGCTGCACGGATCGTCAGGTGAGAATCCGTCGAAGAGCGTCTCAGCCGAGTACAACATGGGCGCGTAAGGATTGAAGGGGAGCCCGGTCAGTGTTGGGAAAACGCTGGCTCCACGCCCCACAACCGAAGCCAAGACGTTGTCGGGAAGGACGCATCCAAGAAAGACAGTATTTTCAATCGCCGTCTCAAGAATCATGTCAGAAATCTGAGTCACATCGACGCTTTGCACGACTGTGTTTTCTAAGTTGCTTCCAGATTCCAAAACAGAAGTCAATTCTTGAATCGAGTGAATCTCGCGCATGGTTGCTCGCTGCAGATGTTGGATATTTTAAAGAGCCTCATTGTCGCATTGGCGTGACAATTATTCAACGTTCTGCTTGATTCATTGCGGTGACTAAAACTGAAATCAATCCTTTCCCCGCAGTGCATTCTCATTTGGAGGGATTGTAATTTTTTCAAGCACAAATCAAACGGGAGACGCGCCAAAACGCGTCTGGGAATTCTATTTTGCCGTTTGAAGGAATACTTTAAACTTTTGC
>CALKXO010000284.1 GCA_938003615.1 uncultured Pirellulaceae bacterium
CACGACCGCGAATCGGCAAAAGATGACATTTCCAACTTGGGTGATGTCTCTCCTGCGCGCCTTCAGTCCGACAATGGCCCGTAGAGATCCGGACGGCGGTCGTCAAAACGATGCACTTCATGTTTTCCCGGCACGCTGACGTAGTGCTTTTTTCGTGCCCAACCGACATCCACATCAGCGTACATGATCGCTTCGTTTGAATGATCTGCAAATGCAATTTCACCGCCAAGCGGGTCACAGATTTTACTTTTACCTACAAAATCAAATCCGCGTTCGTGGCCGATTCGATTGACCGACATATAGTACACGTTGTTCTCGAGTGCACGCACATTTGGAATGTAGTCCGGAACTCTGCCAGCACCCGGAGGCCAGTTGGTTGGCAGCAGAATCAGATCCGCTCCCCCCAATGCAAGCAACCGCGCCGTTTCTGGAAATGAGCAGTCGTAGCAAATGTTCATGCCTAAATTGATTTCAGGCAGAGCCACCACTTCCATCTGTCGGTCGCCAGGAGTCGTAAAACGATCGACCCCCAACGTTGGAAGGTGAGTCTTTCGGTAGCTGGCGATGACGCCGGCTTGATCGACCAACACCACGACGTTGTAAACCTTGGGCTGCTTGAGCGAGTCATCGAGTTCCAACATTCCAAAAACCAAACGCGTTTTGAGCTGACCGGCGAGCGCAACAGCACTTTGAACGCTACTTCCTGAGAGAGGTTGCGCGATAGCAAGCGCATCCTCAAAAGACTCTAGGCAATACCCAGTCAATGTGCACTCAGGAAACACAACGAGTTCCGCGCCGGCGTCAGCGGCAGTGCGTCCAAGCCTTTCCATCGAAGTCAGGTTGGCTTTGACGTCTCCAATGGAAATATCCATTTGTACGCCTGCAATTTTGAAAGTCATGACGCAGTCCACAAAGTTCGAACGCAATACATAGGATAGGCGTCTCGCGCGACTCGCCTAGCACACCCCAAACGGGCCTCTGGTTGGCACTGGCAAATACGTTGGGCACCACCATGCAAAGATCCTGTCCCAAAACCTCGTCGTAGATTGGACGCTCCAGTCTGGACCGAGGTTTCAGGATAGGTAAGCACCCGGCCATAAGTTTCCAATTGAAAAAGGAACCGTGGCTAGTGCCAAAACGGCTAATGGAATCTGAAAACTTATGACCTAGTGCTTACTACGTGCTTACTTGCGGTCGGCGATAGGAACGAACTCTCGAACCGTTGGCCCCGTATAAATCTGGCGAGGGCGACAGATGCGGCTGGTCGGCGAGCCCTGCATTTCTTTCCAATGTGCAATCCAGCCAGGCAGTCGTCCAATCGCAAACAGCACGGTGAACATCTCAACCGGAATTCCCATCGCACGATAAATCACGCCCGAGTAGAAGTCGACGTTTGGATAAAGCTTACGCTTGACGAAGTACTCATCCTCAAGTGCTACTTTCTCCAGTTTCTGAGCGATTTCGAACAACGGATCGTCGATATCAAGACGCTCCAACAATTGATCACAAGCCGATTTTATAATCGTCGCGCGCGGATCGAAGTTCTTGTAAACGCGGTGACCAAATCCCATCAAGCGGAAGCCATCTTCTTTGTCTTTTGCCATTTTGACGTACTTATCTACATCGCCGCCATCATCCTTGATGCGATTGAGCATCTGGACACAAGCCTCATTGGCTCCTCCGTGCAGCGGCCCCCACAACGCACAGATGCCTGACGAAATTGATGCGAACAAATTCGAGTCTGCTGAACCGACCATACGAACCGTCGAAGTACTGCAATTCTGCTCGTGGTCGGCATGCACGATGAACAGCATGTTGAGGGCTTTGGTGAACACAGGATCCGCTTTGTATTCTTCGCAGGGAGTCGAGAACATCATCTGCAGAAAATTCTCGCAGTACGAGACCGTGTTGTCGGGATAAGCGAAAGGTTGGCCCAGAGATTTTTTGTAAGCGTAGGAGGCAATCGTGGGTAACTTCGCAATGAGTCGATGGATCGATACCTCGACCTGCTTGGGATCGTGCGGATCTAGAGAATCCTGATAAAACGTGGAAAGGGCCCCAACGACACTGGAGAGAATCGCCATTGGATGTGCGTCGCGCGGAAAGCCATCATAAAACGATTTTAGATCTTCGTGCAGCATCGTATGATTGCGAATACTGGACCGGAAGTCTTCAATCTGAGCCGCACTAGGCAACTCGCCATAAATCAACAGGTAAGCCACCTCGATAAAGTCGCAGTTCTCAGCCAGTTGCTCAATCGGGTAACCACGATAGCGGAGTACGCCTTCTTCGCCATTGAGAAAAGTGATGTCGCTGGTGGTGGAGCCAGTATTAACGTAGCCCTGATCGATCGTTACCAACCCAGTCGTGCCGCGCAGTTTGCCAATATCGAGCGCTTGCTCGTTTTCCGACCCCGTCACAATGGGTAGGTCCAGTTCAGTGTCGCCGTGTTTGAGTTTCGCTACTTCTGACATCAACGTTTTCCCGGTGGCTCAAAAAGAAGCCAAATTTAATCAGTTTACAAAAATTTACCGCCTCTTCCCGACTCAAGCATTACCCAAATCGAGAGCTTCATTCTACCCCTTTTTCCGCCTCCATGGAACTGGTGCCACGGCTCGGAGACAACATTTAACATTAGCTCGGCAGGCGCCGCATTATCCAAAACAAAGCGGTCCACGGAGACCTATCGATTGTTTTCTCTGGCAATCGTGTCCGCCAGCTATACAAGCGTCGGAATCCGGTACGGTCCATGCATGTTTCGAATTTCAATGGCAGCTTCAGCGATTCCTACTGCTGTGACAAGCAACGGCTTTTCACTATCGCCGCGCGTGACCGGTATCGCAAGATTGGCCGAGTGAAAAGTTTTGACCGGTCGCTGATCAGCCCAGTCCTCAAACAACACAACTCCGGTCGTAGCGTGGTCGTCAAAGTAATGTGTGTCCACGCAAGCAATCATATCTGTCTTCAAGCACTACTATCGAAAACACGCTGCAACGTTGGCGTTTGCCAGTTCCGCCATGTCGGCGTTTACAAAGGCAGTAAAGATTGTAAAACCATTTTACATTAACAACCACCAGCAAAGCCCCACATCCCATCGGAGCCAATTTGAATCGGCCGGAATTCACTCATCTCCAACAGTTTGGCATCGGAACCAGTTCGTGGCACTGGTTCGGTCGCGGCTTTCTCATTGGGCTAATGGTTATTGCAGCCGGCAATTCGATTTCCTACTTTGTCCTCTCCGATGGCTTTTCAAATTTGATCGGACGGGAGACCGACGAACAAGAGAAAATTGGTTTTCCTTTTGAGGTCTGGCAACGCGGGAAAACTTACGGCAGGAACCTGATCAATTTTCCTGCATTCTACAAAAACGCCGCGATCGGCGTTGGCCTAGGACTGGCCTTAGGCGTCCTCTCGATGTTATCCAAAACCAAGCTCAACGCGATGGCTGAAAAAATCGTACGTGCCGAACAAAATTTGACAGCGTCAAACGCGCCAACAAACGCGCCAACAAACGCGCCACGCTCACCAATCGAATCGCAAGCAAAGCACGAACCATCCGGGATTCAATTCTCGTTGGGAGGTCTGATGGTGGGCACGACAATCGTGGCGGTGATCGTTGGGCTGGCGACGAAACTGCGACCGGACCCGAAAGTCATCGCGGCAATATTTTTCTTTGCGCCCGTTGTCATGATTGCCATCACGATGCTACCGCGTCGATGGTCGTGGCAATTTCGCGTGACGGCGCTGATCGTACTGGCAACGTCTTCGATTGGAGTCGCGATTGCCGTTGGATCCGGATTACAGATGCCGTTTGATGAAGTCCTGATGGGTATCTTCATTTGCTGGACACCGCAGGGAGTTATCGGAACATTTTTATTACTGGCGTTGATGACATGGCAAGGAAGAGAAAATGGCAAGTGACCGGAGGCGTGGGATCGATGGCAATCTTCCTGCTTAACCGACTTGGTTACGAAGTCGTTGCGATATCCGGGAAACGAGACTCAGCAGATTGGTTAGCCAACCTTGGTGCGGACAGCGTGATTGAGCGCAGCTATTTCTCCGACGTTCCAGATCGCCCGCTGTTGAAAGGGTAGTTCGCTGCGGGAGTGGATACAGAGGAAGGCGGCATGCTGGAAACACTGATCAAATCGACGCTGCCCGGCGGAATCGTGACCGCTTGCGGGATGGTCGCTGGGATGGACCTATCTCTCAACGTATTTCCCTTCATCCACAGAGGTGTAACGCTTTCAGGAATCGATTCGGCCAGTATCGACCATCAGCAACGTTTGAATGTTTGGAAGTGGATCGAGGAGCATCTGTCCAAGCCGATCGATACCAAAGTTTACGACACGCTGTATCAAGAAGTTCTATTTGAGAAACTCCCGGCGATTTTGGCACAGCTAAAAACGGAACTTATCAGGGGCGTACGTTGATCGAGATGGGGGCCGGACACTAAAAAACCTACCTCTGCCCCATGGGCACCTCAGAAGTACAAATGGATACCAGTAAATCCGCAAACCGGCTTCCGCGCCGCTTGTTCTCAGCCACGATTTCATCAATCGCCAGACGCTCCGCACAACCGGCATTAACGCGGCACCCTATAAAAAAGGCTCTTCCCGGATTTTAATGGTTACCTCGGAAATCGTAGTGGGATTCGCCAGAATTCCAACCGGCTCTGTTTAAAGGAATTCTGGCGAATCCCACTACATCCATTTGAAATGTCTAATTCAACAAGAACTTCGTGCT
>CALKXO010000285.1 GCA_938003615.1 uncultured Pirellulaceae bacterium
ATGCCCGGCCAGATCTACGGATTGCTGGGCCCCAACGGAGCGGGCAAGACGACAGCGCTGCGTATACTCAGCACGGTCCTAAAACCGACCTCTGGAACGGCCGTGGTCAACGGATTCGATGTTATCGAATCACCCGAGAAAATCCGCCACCAAATTGGATTCGTCTCCTGCAACACCGCGATCTACGACCGCATGACGGCGTGGGAGTTGGTGCGTTACTTCGGCCAATTGTACGGCATGAAGGAAGAAACGCTGCAAATGCGAATGGAGAATATCTTCGAACGATTTCAAATGAACGACATTCGTAACGTTCTGGGCAGCAAGATGTCGACGGGCATGATGCAAAAAGTTTCCATCGCTCGCGCCATCGTTCACGATCCACCAGTGCTGATTTTCGACGAAGCAACCTCCGGCCTCGACATTCTGGTCGCGCGCGAAGTTCTTCGAACGATCGAACAGTTGGCCGACCATGGCAAGTGCATCATTTTTTCATCTCACATCATGACTGAAGTGCAACGCCTTTGCGACCGAATCGCAATCATGAGCCACGGAAAAATTTTAACCGAAGGAACGATCGAAGACATTGTCGATCGCTACGGTGAGAAAGACATTGAAGAGCTGTTCTTCCAAGTGCTGCTTGAGTCCTCTCGAGACAAAGAATCCAGCACCGCTGGCGTTTGACATCACATTCCGTTTCTGGAACGACTTCGATCAAACCTTAAGTAATTCATTCGAATTTCCCTTTCGCACAATCAACTGACAACAAGATTCCCATGAAGTGGTCCACCGTAAAACTGATTTTCTCCCGCGAGATGCGAGACCAGTTCCGTGATCGGCGAACGCTGTTCACCGTTGCGGTCATGCCGCTGATTCTGTACCCGTTGATGGGAATGGCGATGCTGCAAGTCGCCCAGTTCATGCGCGAGCATCCAACTGACATTTGGGTTATCGGTGGAGAAAACTTACCTTCCTCTCCGCCGCTGATCGAAGATGGAAAAATCAGTCGAGAATGGGTTAGCGAAAAAAACCAAAAACTACTTCGCTTGCAAGGTTCTAACGCAGACGATGCTCAATTCTTTTTATTGATCAAAGAGTTCAAAGAGTCGCCTGACGCTACCCCTGGTGCTCCCGGCAGCCCCGGCAGCCAGTTGGTCGACCGTCTGCTTGAACAACAAATGAAGGAACGCAAAGTCGATTTGGCCATTGTGATACCTGCCTCCATCGAAGATCCCGGCGAGATGGATTTTGACGGTCCAGAGGTCACCCCTTCCAAAGTGTATGTGTTTCATAACTCCGCCGAAGACAAAAGCAAAATCGCTGCTGACCGGCTGGGGGAAATCCTTGGACGCTGGCAACGGTCTTACGTTGAACACACTCTAGGTGAAAACAACGTCCCGCCGTGGCTCGTTCAGCGGATAGAAATCAATGGCGCTGATGTGGCCGACAACCGTGGTAGAAGTGCCGCAATGTGGTCGAAAATCCTGCCATTTGTTGTAATGGTCTGGTCATTGACCGGAGCGTTTTACCCTGCCATCGATCTATGTGCCGGTGAAAAAGAGCGCGGCACCTTCGAAACACTACTTAGCAGCCCGGCCAAACGGAGCGAAATCGCCATCGGAAAATTGTTGACCGTGATCTCATTCTCCATGGCCACTGCGTTGCTAAACATGCTCTCCATGGCCTTCACCGGTCTGTTTGTTTATTCACGCATGACGGCGGGAATTGGCGGGATGCAGATGGGCGCTCCGCCAATGGCGTCTCTCCTTTGGCTGGTCGTAGCACTTGTCCCGATTTCCGCTTTGTTTAGCGCAGTCGCGCTGGCGGCAGCAGCGTTTGCTCGATCAAGCAAAGAAGGCCAGTACTATCTCGTGCCTTTGATGATGTTCTCAATGCCGTTGATGATCATTCCAATGTTGCCAGCGGCAAAACTGGATTTCGGTACCAGCCTGATCCCCGTGACGGGCTTGATGCTGTTATTGCGAAGTTTGATCGAAGGCCACTACGCGCAAGCGCTACAGTTTTTCGCACCCGTTTGTTGCGTCACCATTGTTTGTTGTTGGGTAGCGGTGCGCTGGGTAGTTCATCAGTTCAATAGCGAGACCGTTCTGTTCCGTGCTTCCGAGCGATTTGCAATCGGGGCATGGATGAAATCCGTATTCAACCAACGTCACGACATTCCAAGTATCGGAAATGCACTCTTGTGCTGCGTCACGATTTTGGTGCTGAAATTTTTCATCGGCATCGCCGCGGCGGGTGTCGTGCCGACATCGTTTGTTGAACTGGCGCAAATCACGCTTGCCGTTCTATTGGCCGGCGTGCTGTTCCCTACGCTGATTATGGCAATGATGTTGACAACCAACGCTTGGAAAACACTCAAACTATCACGATGTAGCATCCCCGTCGCATGTGCAGCCGCGATCATGGCCATCTGTTTTCACCCTGCCTTGATGGCTTTGACTTCATTGGTGATGGCCATTTATCCGCCGATAGGAGACACCTCCCAGATTGGTGGGATGTTTGAGAGCATTATGGGATCGGCGCCAGGGTTCTGGGCGATTCTTTTGGTGATGGCCGTCGTCCCAGCGATTGTCGAAGAGCTTTCCTTCCGCGGGTTTATCTTGTCCGGCTTGGAGCGACTTCGAAACAAGTGGCAGGCGATTTTACTAGCCAGCCTGTTCTTCGGAATGGCTCACTCATTCATTCAGCAATCAATCGTCACGGGATTCGTCGGCCTCATCCTTGGCGTCGTCGCCGTTCAAACCCGCAGCATTATTCCCTGCATGATTTACCACGTGACTCACAACAGCCTAACATTGATTCTATCGATGATTTCCCCCGCTAGAATTGAATCCTCTCCGCTGCTTCGTAACGTTGTTCATTCACCAGACGGCAACGGATTCGAGTACACGACGTTCGCGACTGTTGCGATGGCGGTGATCGCCGTCGGAATACTGGCGTGGTTCTTAAAACTCAACATCGCTGAACCGGAGGCCCCGCCAGCGGCGATAGACGACAGCAGCCCTGAAGAGGCCAACCTCGCGACTGCTGAATCAGCTGTATAGTAATTTTGAAAACTAGCCGCCCCCAGCCAATATGAGTAGACTTCCAACGCTTTGCGTGTGCGAACGGCTCAATCAATTGGCCGAAGCGGCCGACCTACTTGCGAAATATCTCGAAGTGGTTTTCGCTTGAGGCACTCACGGCCTAAATGCGTTGGACATTGCGGTCTTTACCGCAATTAGTTTAATGGTAGTGCGTTTTCTTTTCGGTGTGGGCGAAGCTGGCGCCTACCCGGGTGCAACCAGAGCCCTGTACAGTTGGCTGACCGCCAAGGAACGGGGACTGGGCCAAGGAATTTTTCATTCGGGAGCACGCATTGGCGCCGCGCCATCACTGGTGCTGATGCCGCGGCTAATTGATGCCATTGGTTGGCGAATGACGTTCGTTGCCAATGCCGTGCTGGGACTCTTGTGGCGCGGTTGCACTTTGGATGTCCAGATATGCCGTAACGTTTCTGCACCGTCGAGGCAGGCACGTTCTCTCTAGACGGTTGCCTGCAATGCTCGGCTACTCGCTAGGAGCGATTGGCCTGCTACTGTGTACACAAGTGTCAGATGCATCGGTCTGGGTTTTCATTGGCTGTTTCTCACTGGCGACATTCGGGGTCGAGATGACACTTAGTCCTAGCTGGGCTTTCTGCATGGACATCGGTGGACCGCGCAGCGGCGCTCAAGACACGCCTAGTCATGTTTCTATTGTTGATCGTGCTGGTACTATCGGCTCTGGTGTACACCAAATTTTTCCTGCCCTAAAACGAATAGTCAAAACCTTAGCGGTCCAATATTGTGCCCAACGACAAGGCGGAAAAGTTCTTACGCCACCAGTAATCGACAACCGGTGCAGGGTAGGGCAGGGCACTAAGATTTATGAAACTAAGCTCCTGCGTTTTTTAGTAACTTGTCGGCACCTTTTTCGACCAACTCCTTCGCCACTCTCTGGCCAACCGCCGCATATTGGTCCAGCGAATCAGATGCCGAGGCTTCGACGCGCGTCTGGCCGTCGGTTGCGAGCACGACGCCAGTCAGTGTTAGCGTCTCATCACTAACCTGTGTCACCGCCCCGACAGGCGCGAGACACCCCGCAAACAGCGCTCGCAACATGTGCCGCTCCGCCATCGCTGACGCGAAACTCTCGGCGTGGTTTAACTGGCCAACGATGGCATTGGTCTGCTCGTCATCGGTTCTCGTCTCCAATCCCAGCGCCCCTTGACCGACAGCCGGAAGCAGGTCGCCCGGAGAAAAAAGTGCGGTGATACGGTCCTGCCAACCAAGCCGTGTCAAACCGGCTGCCGCTAACACGATCGCATCAAAGTCGCCATCGTCCAATTTCCTTAGGCGGGTATCCACATTCCCACGGATATCGGCAATCTTCAAATCACTTCGCAGATGTAATATCTGTGCGGCGCGGCGTACACTGCCTGTACCCACGACCGCACCTGCGGGCAAGTCCTGTAGCGATTTGTGGTGATTGCAAACCAGCGCGTCGGCAGTCGTCTCACGCTCGGGAATTGCCGCAATGGACAATCCGTCTGCATCCTGAGTCGGCAAGTCCTTCAGGCTGTGGACGGCCAAGTCAACTTCTTTGTTTTGAAGCGCGATCTGCAGTCGTTTGGTAAACAAGCCTTGGCCGCCGATCTGGCTGAGCGATCCAGTGGCGACATCGCCCTCGGTCTTTATCTGAATCAACTCGACGCTGCAGCCCAAGCCTTCTAAAGCCTGTTTAACCCAAGTGCTTTGCCACATCGCCAGTTTGCTGCCGCGTGTTCCCAGTCGAATGGTCGGAGAAGATGTCATCTGTGTTTGAGTTTGTTGCGCATTTTGATAGTGGATAAAGAAGAATCAGTAGTTTGAACTCAGTCAGGCAAATCCGCTAGCCCTAAGCACTAGGTCATAAGTTTTCAGACACCATTAGCCGTTTTGGCACTAACCACGGTTCCTTTTTCAATTGGAAACTTATGGCCGGATGCTTCGTCCCCCTAGTAAACGAAAAGCCCGGAAGTGGCGAGCCAAACGGGTGCCTTGAACATCTACTGTCCCTTCGCTCCCCTAGCAACAACAGCGACCACCACGTTTGCCGCCCCCGCTCGTTTTAGTGCTTTGGCGCATTGATTGGCGGTCGCCCCCGAGGTCATCACATCATCGACCAACGCAACCGTTTTTCCTTTGATGTTCTCTGCAAAAAAAGGATTCAACGCAAACGCTCCCTTTGCATTCTCCAGCCGCTGCAAATCCGACAGCATGCCCTGTTTCTGTGTTAGACGAGTGCTTTTCATCAGCGCTCCGACATGGGGGATCCCAGTAGTCCTGCTGGCGCGTTGGCAGATCAATTCCGACGCCTGAAAACCGTTGCGGAACTTCTTCATCCAGTGCGTAGGCACCGGCGCCATGACATCAATCTGGTCGATTAGATCAAGCCGTTCCATCTCGTGGCCCAACAGCGTCCCGAGTTGCATCGCCAAGCATTCGTCCTTGCGTCCTTTCATGCGAATCACCAACTCCTGCATCAGCCCGCCATAATTGTTGATGCAGACGGCTTGGGAAAAGTGAAACTTCGAAGCATAGCACAGCCTACAGCGTCCTTTGTAGGAAGCATGGATCGCTACGATTGCGCCGCACGTAGGACATCTTTCCTCCATCGGAGCACGCGCCTGATCTAAACATCGCAGACACCAATTCTGCGAGTGAAGAACTTTTCTGGATACGGAATCGTCATGCCGATCCGCAATCGCCAAGTCCTCATCAAACAGTTGTGACTCACAGGAAATACACTGAGGCGGAAACGCGAAGGTGTAGAAATCAATCGACGAGATGAAAGCCCGAAACTGCTGCAACAAACGTCGCGCTTTCTCAGCAGCCATTTTCGATCCAAAAGAAAAGAGAGAAGGATTGATCCGGTTTTGATAGAATGAATGTAAAAAAGTAATTCACACATGTCAAACGCTGCATTAGTATCGCGTTGTGGTTCTAGTGCGTGACAAAGATTAGAATGCAACGCCCCCAAAAGCTATAGCTAAATGAAGGGCGTTCTTTCGAGGGTCATTGTGAAGCCTCTGTCAAGGAGCTTGGTTTCGGTCAAAAGAGAATTGCGAGAACAGCGGAAATCTAAGACAAGTTGAATCGACCACCCGGACAAACCGTGACGAGATTATGATGGCTTGAAAAAGAGCAAATGCTATAATTTACACGCGTGATAGTTAAACGCCGTTAAGGGGTGTTCGGCGACAATTAGAAGTTCCCATTAGCGACAATTAGAATTCCCTGAGAATAAGTTTGCTATCGTTTGGATTCCTTGGCTGATGGAGAAGAAGCCTTTGACTTCTTTGCGGTCTCGACCCGGTAGCTCGGCACGTT
>CALKXO010000286.1 GCA_938003615.1 uncultured Pirellulaceae bacterium
ATCTCCGAACAGATCAAAAAGGGATGGAAGTCTGGACAATGCACTGTCTGTTAGTTCCCATCATCTTACCACGCGCCGCGACACGTTTGGTCACGGTCAACTTGATCGCTGCAAAATTTCTTAGTTGGCTGCGGCTGGTTCTGGTTTGGCATCGCCCTTGGCAGCGTCGTCCTCAGCCGGAGCTTCACCAACGGTCTCGCCCTTAGCGACCGCGACCATTGTGTCGACCAAACGAGGGTCGATTTTGATCGCAAGATGACGCAAAACGCCGTCATTCAGTTGGCACGAGCGGTTAAGCTTGGCCAAGCTGAGCGAATCGATTTCCGCATAAGTCAACCAGTAAGCCCCTTTGCGTTGGCCGTTAATTGGGTAAGCGAGCTTTTGCTCGTTCCACAGACGACTGGCCAAAATCTTGCCATCGACGCCGTTGATCATTTCTTCAACGTTCTTAGCAACACCTGCGGGATTTTTCGCGTAGGTGTTTGCGTTGAAGATGAACATGCATTCGTAAACGTTTTTTGCCACGTTCCGATTTCCTTGTAATTCGACTCTAAAGTTTAATTTGTGTCAGGCTTCGCCTCTACGGACGTCGCACTGTGTTCGTTCGTCAGATCGTCGCCGCTCATTTGAGCGTCGTTTGTTCGATCCTTCCTCTTGCCATCCTTGTTTTCGGGTTTGGCCTCAGCCCGTTTTTTGGCTTTGGCCGGGTCGGCATTGAAACGGTTCATGACGATCTGAACCCCTTCGCTGACCCATGCTTCTACTGCATTGGCTGACGTGGCAATCGCCCCGTCAATCAAACTACGCTCGTCGGAATCAAATTTCCCCAAAACGTAGTCGGCCGTGTCCCACCGAGGTGGAGGTTTACCGATTCCCACTCGAAGTCGAGCAAAATCAGTTGAACCGAGCCGGTTGATAATGTCCTTTATTCCGTTTTGCCCGCCGGCAGAGCCACGGGCGCGAACGCGAATTCTTCCCGGAGCCAAATTCAGGTCGTCACAGATGATCAACAGATCGTCCGCAACTGAAACCTTGTAAAAGCTCACGACTGCCTGCACCGCTTTGCCGCTGAGGTTCATATAGGTCAGCGGCGAAATCAACAAGCATTTTTCAGTTCCAATCCGAATCTCTGCGATCTCCGAATCAAACTGAGCTTTTGGCCGATCGGTTAAATGCCGTTTGGCCAATTCGGCAATCACATCGAATCCAATGTTGTGCCTAGTGTCTTTGTATTTGGAACCCGGGTTCCCCAATCCAACAATGATTTTCATGGGAAGCAGGAACCTCCTCTATACTTCTTCTTAAATCTAGGCGTCGCCTTCTGCAGGAGCAGCATCGGCAGCTTCAGCTGAAGCGGCGTCCTCTTCCTCGGCGTCATCCTTATCTGATGGCTTGACACAGGTGAGGATTGTTTCGTCCGGGCTATCGGCAAATTCAGCACCGTTTGGCAGAACAATGTCGCTGGCCGACACGATATCGTCGAGCTGCACTTCGCCAACCTCGACCAGTAATTGATCGGGAACCAGATTCGCAGGACAGAGGATCTTGATTTGCTTCTGCAGCAATTTAACGACACCACCATCCTTTTCACCCGGGCATTCGCCGTGGAGGTGAAGTTGAACGTCGACTTCCACTTTTTCGTTTTCGTCAATTCGAGCGAGGTCCAGATGGAGGACTGTGTCGCCAAACGCGTCCCACTGGACTTCTTTGATCTGGGCACTGCCAGACGCATCGCCGGAAAGCTGGATGATCGCTGACCCAGCTTCGACGACTTTGAAGATTTCTTTGGCAGGCGCCGTCAATAGAACGGTTCCCTCACCGTGGCCGTACATGACTGCAGGAACTAGTCCGGTTTGTCGCAGACGTTTCATCCGAAGCGATCCGGTTTCAGTTCGTTTTGTTACTGTGATTGTATCTGACACTTCAAAACCTTCTCATCTGTGCGATTCAGAGATATTTATATACGGCTGATTTGTTTCGCGCACTTATCTCAAGCGAACAAACCTAATGGGCGGAAATCAATGATTTCGCCCGTTGGACAGCAAACCTTTAACGTCTGACATCCCCTTGGAAGATGAACACGTAAAAATCCTTGACTTTTGCCCAATTTTGAATTTCGAGATTTTGGCAGAATGGTGTGTCTTTACAAGCCCAAGTTCGACGGTTCGGCCTATTTTCGTTGAATTCCGGGCATCGGTCTCCCTTTTACGGTTTCAGCTGACTGGGTGGCGATAAGTTGGCCGCCAAAGTTCGAGCCGCCGAAAATGCTGGGCGAAAATTTGCCGGTTGTCAGAAAAGCCCATGTTCACGGGCGAGGCAGTATCCGATACTGACACCTATTAACCGATTCATGGCAGAACAAAGTTAGGGTAACTCGATGGCGAAAGAGCCAAAAAGTAGCAAGGCTCGAAAGAAAAGACTGGAATATGTGGAACCCATCGGCCTTCGGGTGTTGGTCCGCAAGGACGAGCCCAAAAAAGAGACCAAGGGCGGTATCGCACTGCCGGATACGGCCGAGATCCCCACCATCACGGGGCGCATCGTGACGATTTCGGCGGCCATTGATCACGATGAAGATCTACCGCTGCGGAAATATGACAAGGTTCTGTTCCATCCCGGGAATGCGATTCCGGTTGATTTCGAGTCCGACAACCATCTTTTTGTCGTTCCTGCCGAAGATATCGTGGCTGTTTTCCGCCACGACGCCCCCGGCGGCGAGTAAGTCCCGATTGCTGTCGATCAATGGCAGCGGCAGACTTTGGGATTGCAAAACTGACTCAGTTTATCCAGCCGTAGGCTGCGGAACGCTTTTTTGTGTGCTGCGCTACTGATTGATTATTTGATTGATCGCTGGTTGGTAAATATCGCCGAATGAGGAAATAGATCCGGGTTCTGCCGACAGTAGAAGGCTGTGCTGGCAGTCTGCCACACGCGTTAATTACCCGTCAGGTTTCTCAATCCAAAGACATCATGAAACGAAACACACTTCTGCTGGGAGCAATTCTAGCAATTGCCATGCAAACTTGCGTAGCGGCTCAAGTCGCCGGTACCGACCAAGATGTTCAAATCGGTAATATCGATTTCTCTTCGCAGGTTTTGGAACTTACCAACTTCGGCTCGACTTCGTGGGCATTGGACGGTTGGCGATTTTGTACGCACGACGAGGCGTCCGGTTTTCGCTATACCTCCTCAGCAGGGCTTAATGGTCAAACTCTGGCCGCCGGTGAGTCGCTCAGCATTCACTGGAACAACGATGCTACGAGCGCAGATGCAATCAATGTTTCTTCATTAGGAGGAGGCTGGATCAGCGACCTAACTGCCGGAGGGGTTGGCGAGGCAGTCCAAATTGGCTTATACCGCACCTCTTCGTTTGGAAGTTCGGCGAACTTAATCGATCACTTGCAGTACAGTTTCGAAGGAGCCGACATCAACAGCGCTGATAGAAGAGGTGGCGTCGCCACTGGTGCTGACCTGTGGGGATCAAATGATGATTGGATCGCCGTCGATGCCGATTCAACAGGATTGGCTTTGACTGCTTCTCCTTTTACCGCGGCCGGCGTTTCTCACACTTCAAACAGCTTTACCGTCTCCGCCGTTCCAGAGCCTTCAGCGCTGATGCTGCTGATTGTGGGGGCAAGTGGATTGGCGATGCGTCGTCGACGATAGATCTGCCCAGTGAATTTTGGTCTTCGAAGTTCGCTTGAATTGCCGTTGAATCGCGAGTGAACTACGCTTGAACTTTGGTTGGCGTCGCTGAAGCCACTGCCGCAAAACACGAAAGCCACTCCTCTCTCACAAGGAGTGGCTTTTTCAATTCGGTTTCAATGCCGTATCAATGCCGTAGCGTTTTGAGCCACAGCGAGGTTTAGATCGCTCACGCAACTTTAAGCCTATTGGCGGTTACTTCTTGATCTCAAATCCAGAAGCTTTCAACTGACGTACAACGGCTGCCGACATAGCATCGCCCAGTGTCGCTTCGCCGGCAGCTTCGGCCATTTCTTTGCGTTTGGCCGCAACCAGTTTCTCCCGAGCGGCGACCTCGGCTTTGATTTGCGCTTGGATTTCTTTGCGTGCGTTGGCCATTTCAGCAACGTGTTTAGCACGCTCTTCTTTGGACATGCCCTGCATCGCGTCGGGCAAATCAGAATCCTTGACTTTCTCCAACAACGATTCATCGGCCGCGATTGAGTCAACCAAGTCGCGATTGCGGTAGTTGTACATCTTGCCGCCCTTTGTTTTGGCTCGACTCAACGCCGCTCCCATGCCGGATGAAGCTGCATTCATGTCCTGCGCCATTTGGTTAGACTTGAGACCGCGCTTCACCTGCGCGTCGCCGTACCACAAGTAAGTCTTGTTCAGCTCAGCGTTGAGCTTGATGATGATTTGATCGTGCGGCGTTTCGATATGAACGGTTTTTCGATCTTGGTCGATATTCATATACTCGCCCTCGGCAAGATCTGCTCCGTCTTTCCACTTCGTTGAAATTCCCGTCTGGTAATCTCCGCAGTGAACTGTATTGACCGTGATGCCGTTTTCGATTGCCGCTTTGCAACCGTCTTTGTAATCGGTTGGTCCCTGAGTAAACGGTTCGTTGCCGGCGATGAAGATCGTCTTGTAGGAATTAGCTTTGCCCGACCAGTCCAGTCGTTTGACGGCTTCGTTGATGACAGTGCCGCAGTATTCGTCACCGCCGTTGGTTTTCAAAGAGAACAGCGCTTCGGAGACTTTGTCCAAATCATCAGTTAGCTGCACGACTTGTCGAATGTAGTTCTCTGACGCTGGCAATTTTGTGTTGCCGTACTCAAAAACGCTAACCCGCAGCTGCGGCGTTTTACCGGCTTTTTCTGCACTGGCGAACTGTTGCACGATCGTCCACAACTGGCTTTTCGCTTGCCCGATCAGACCGTCCATTGAATTGGACGTGTCAAGCAGAATTGCCACATCGACTGCCGGTCGGGTGCCAGTGAACGGGGCTTTGCTGTCTTCTTTGTTTTCAACTTTTTGTTGGTCGTCTGACTTGATGGTGATGGTTACATCCTGCGCGACGGCGTTAGTGGCCAAGTTGCTTGGAAGGCATGTGGCCAAACCAAATAGCAAGCATGAAGAAGTCAGGAACCGCATTAGTGAATTTCTCATCGTATTCCAATTTGCTGGGGGGCGTGGGCCTGAAGTGATTCAGGCAGATCTACTCCTATCATTACGACGAAGTTTCTCATTTGTTAGTTCCAAAATAATGGCCAGTTACAACCGTGTTACAAATGGGAAGCCATGCGGATGAACTGTACGCAAAATGGGTAGTTTGCTAATGGGGCAAATGTCGATTGGAAAGCGAGCTTCGCTGATTTTAGGTTTAAGAGATTCTCGCGCCAGAAATTGTTCTATTTTGGGAATCGTTTGGATCGATTCAAAGCACTCCGGACCTCCAAGTGCTCTGGCCGATTGAGATTCAGCAAGAACGCGGTCACGCGCCCAACGCCTGTCAGCGGTGCAATTTCCCCGTCTCGCTTTAGGCTGAAGTGGTCTTCCCACGCTTCTATGCGAGGGTTGAAAAGTCGCACCAGTTCCTTCGTTTCAATATCAATCGAGGAAAGATCGCTTGATTTAGATCGATTGCAAGTAAATCAAGCCCACGCGAAGTTAGATTCCGTTGTCTCGCCTCGGTGCTTCAACGCGATGATGTGGTCAGGTTCATGGGGCAGCAAAGTGTCGTCTTCATGAATTCGACAGTACTCGCAGCTGAAATTAGCGCGTTGGCGAACCAGTCTGCGGAGAGCCGCAGGAACGTGCATGCTCATCGCGCCTGATCTTGCTGTCGGTCGGCCCGGATGCGAGCTTTTACTAGTCGCATGAGCAGCTCGGCTTGCTCAAACTGTTCCAACTCCATAGTCAGCTCATCGCTGAGTCGCCCCTGACGATTCAATTCAAGAAGTTCCGCAGCCCGGCCAATTGTTTGCTTTGATGGGCGGAAGTCGAGAATTGTTTGGCTCGAAGGCGCCGATGCGAATAACGTAGCAATCTCATTGAAGATCTGGGAGGGCGAACCGACGGATGACATTTTGGGCTCCAACTCAACTGAACTACGAAGTGTTGCTGTAAAATGATAACAGCGATTTTTGGGACTTACTACATCAATAGCGAGGCGTGAAGAGAAAGCCATACTGGCAGTGTTAAAAGATGGCGGGTTCACGAAAACCCTCCAATTAACGCTTCCTTGGACTATTCAAGAATTGGGTTTGGCTGCGAGGAAACACGGGCGGCCAGGAAACACTCAACAGGCGATAGCAAGATGGGTGGCCCCGTGTTTCCCTGCGCACATGCCGGCGATTTGTGAATTTAGGTTGCCGCTCAATCAATTAGCTGCGTCCCTTTCCCTTTCTACATAGCCACTGCGTCCCCTCAGCTTGCCCGGAATAGAAATGGGATAAACTTAAGCGTGTGAGACAGAACCAAATAGCAAACAAATTTCATTGGGGCACAGATGGACAAAGTTCAGTGGGAGAAACTAAACCTCGCTTACAAG